>NZ_JBLYEG010000010.1:0-205339 GCF_048514875.1 Flavobacterium sp. T12S277
TTTTTAATCGTTAATTAACCACAAAACCTGGTGGTCAATTTGCTCCGGAATCAGGTGGTCAGTTTGCTCCGGAACGGGTGGTCAATTTACTCCGGAATTAGGTGGTCAAATTGACCGGTTTTTCCAGGTTCTAAAGCGAATCCGATACAATTATATGATTGTAAAGCATCCGATTCTGAGAATATCGGTAAACAAATTATCGAACTCTATAAACACTGGAAACCTCCCGAAGGAGAAAACGAATCCAAACAGATTGGCAAAATATATGATTTTGGGCTCTATATCAAAAGAGAACGAGAAGCGTATCAAAATGACGGTCTGTACCAATACCGATACTCCAATAGCTTCTATGCTCAACGTTTGGAGGAGGGCATTAAATATACTTTCAATGGAGGTGCTCCGAATGTGGACAATCCAAAACTGGCAGCCCGCCATTTTCTAAATGCTATTGACCGGGTGGAACACCTCAGGGAAAAGTACCAAAAGTCCCTGAATGAAATAGAAAATCAGTTGCAGGAATTGCAACAATTAACTACAAAAGCTTTTAGCAAAGAGCATGAGTTGCAACAAATGAAAAGCGACCTCTCCAGTTTAGAAAGGGAAATAGCTTTAAAAATTCAGGAGAACCAATTGAAAGAAGCAAATCCGCAAGAGATTAGTATTAGTGATGAAACTACAGCAACTACTATAGTTCCTGCAATTCAATTACCTCTAAAGAATAGTGAAGAGTCACAACATTTTGCAACAGCAGAAAGTAGTACCGATAAATGGCAGCAACAAACCTTTTCGGAAATGAAACGAAGCAACAAGATGAAATTTTAAAACAATTACCATGTCAAATAGTGTCTATCAAATCAACAAAGGAATTAACCAAAGCATAGAATTTCGCGGGTTAAAGGCGCAATACATCTGGTATCTGGGTGGTGGTGTGATTGCTCTTATGATACTGTTTGCAATTATGTACATAGCAGGTTTACCATCGCTAATCTGTATAGGAATTATTGGTATATCAGGAACATTATGGGTTTTAAAAATATACAAGATGAGTCACCAATACGGAGAATTCGGAATGATGAAAGCACTAGCGAAACGACAAATTCCTAAAGCAGTGAAATCCCAGAGTAGAAAAATATTTATGAACTTTTCTAAAAACACACCAAATGAAAAATGAAATTTCAATAGCTACCGGTTGCAAGTTTCACATTGATAGTAACGCTCAGGCTATAGTGGAAACAGCGAATCCAAGTAATACTATTCCTCTGGAAAGATTACCCACTCATGAGATTGAAGGAACAAGCTTTTATGTAGACATCAATAGTCAGGCATTAATCGAAACAACAGATATCACGAACACTATTCCTTTCAGTGATATGAAAGATCACGGAACCCACTACTCTATGTGTTACCACTCTGAGTATAAAAATTTTCCGTGCCAACTCGATGCAGTTGAAGATATTATCAATATCAACATACCGCCTTTGCTCATTTTAGATTCCGAAGGTATGGCAAAGAAGTATGGAGTTACCATAGAGAATCTAAAAAACAAAACTGACTTAGAGTTTCTAAATCCCAATTATGAAGGTTTCATGGAACGGGTAGCTGGAATCCTTCCTCATATTGATATCGCAGGACAGGATTTTATCATAGATCTCAACTTAAAAGAACTGAGATTAGCGGAGGATGCTTTTGTGAAATTGGAATTCAAAGACTTTGAGATTGGTTCTTTTGATGGAGACTTTGCTTATCATTTTCTATATGATACCAAACTTCAAAAGCTAGTAGGCAATGAATCCTCAAAGGATGTTATCCGAGTAGAATTACTTAATCTTTTATATCTGGATCCTGTTGGACTTGCAAGACGCAATGGTCATGAAGACTCAGCCTATATAAGGGACTATCCAATCGAGAAAAATTTGAAAGCGACTACTTATACAAGCCCGCTAGATGTAAAAAAACATTCCAACAAACAAACTTTTGATCATGATATAACTCCCCGAAAAAGAGGAAAAAGACTCTAGATGATGGTTTGAATTAACAGGTAAATGATAGATGAAGATGGAAAAGATGATAGATGATATTTTACCGATTATGGATGTAGAGCACGATTGCATCCTGTCCAAACAAGGAGATGTAACAGTAGTTTTCAAGGCAGAACTACCTGAGATATTTACTTTGTCAGATCAAGAGTACGAAGCATTCCATCAGGCATGGCTCAAAGCCATAAAACTGCTTCCTAAATTTAGTGTGTTCCACAAACAAGACTGGTTTATAGATAGTAAGTTCCAGCCGGATTTCACAAGTGAAGATTCTAGTTTTCTTACCCGAAGCAGTGAGCGTTTTTTTAATGAACGTCCGTTTCTGGATCATTCGTGTTATATTTTCCTGACCAAAAAACCAGCAGGTAGGAAAACCTCCAGTTCCTTATTTTCCAATTTGCTTCGAACTTCTATAGTTCCAGAAGAAACATTAAAAGCACAACTGCGTCAGGAATTTATTGACAGTACGGGGCAATTCAGACGCATACTGGAAGATAGTGGTTTTGTAAAACTGACTCGTCTTGGTAATGATGAGCTTCGAAGCCATAGCAGAAAAATTGGAATCATTGAACAGTACTGTTTTTTATCTGAAAAGGAAAATCGCTTTGTTTTTAAAGATATTGCTTTCGATGATGGTTTGCAGGTTGGTGACAAGCATTGCCAAATTTATACTTTAGGTGATGCTGCCGACCTGCCTGCTCTATGTGGTTCGAGGATTAATTATGATCGGTATTCCACCGATAAAACCAAATTCAGTATCGGATTTGCGTCAACTTTAGGTCAATTGCTTTCCTGCAACCACATTTACAACCAGTATATTTTTATTGAAGATTTCCAGAAAACTTTGCAAAAACTGGAAAGTAAACGACTGCGGTTGCAATCCTTATCAGCCTATAGTAGAGAGAATCTTATTGCGCGTGATGCCACCAATGCTTTTTTAAATGAGGCTATCGGTCAGCAACGGCTCCCAGTCAAAGCTCATTTTAATGTACTGATTTGGACAGACAATAAAGAAGAACTCAAAGACCTTAAGAATAAAGTTTCTTCGGCACTGGCTCAGATGGATGCAGCTGCTAAACAAGAAACCGTAGGAGCCGCACAAATATTTTGGGCAGGAATTCCCGGGAATTCCGCAGATTTCCCAATGAACGACACCTTCGACACCTTCACAGAACAAGCGGTTTGTTTTTTGAATTTGGAAACCGGTTATCGTTCTTCTCTTAGTCCAATTGGAATTCGATTGGGAGATCGTTTTACAGGAAAACCCGTTCATGTGGATATAAGTGATGAGCCTGTTAAGATGGGTATTTGTACCAATCGGAACAAATTTATACTGGGGCCATCGGGAAGCGGAAAATCCTTTTTCACCAACCATATGGTTAGAAGTTATTATGAGCAAGGGACACATATTGTACTTGTTGATGTTGGACACAGTTACAAAGGATTGTGTGATATGGTGGGTGGCTACTACTTTACTTACGATGAAAAGAACCCGATCCGGTTTAATCCATTTTACATCAGCGAAGGTGATATGCTTGATACCGAGAAAAAAGAAAGTATTAAAACCTTGCTCTTGGCGCTTTGGAAAAAAGACAATGAAACATTTAATAGAAGTGAATATGTTGCACTGTCCAATGCACTTCAATTGTATTATGAAAAGTTAGACAGCAATTCCGATTTATTTCCCTGCTTTGATAGCTTTTATGAATTTCTAAAAAACGAGTTTGTTACCATATTGGAAAGTGACAAGGTAAAGGAAAAGGATTTTGATGTAAACAATTTCCTTTATGTACTGCGTCCTTATTACAAAGGTGGCGAATTTGATTACCTGCTCAATGCTACCGAGAATCTGGATTTGTTAAAAGAACGTTTTATTGTTTTTGAACTTGATAATATCAAAGACCATCCAATACTTTTTCCAGTGGTGACGATCATTATCATGGAAGTCTTTATCAGTAAGATGCGCAAGCTCAAGGGAGTCCGTAAAATGATCCTGATTGAAGAAGCCTGGAAAGCTATTGCCAAGGAAGGAATGTCAGAATATATTCGATATTTATTTAAGACTGTGCGTAAATTTTTTGGTGAAGCCATAGTTGTCACGCAGGAAGTAGAAGATATTATATCCTCCCCGATAGTAAAACAAGCCATCATCAATAACAGTGACTGCAAAATATTATTGGACCAGAGTAAGTATCAAAATAAATTCGAACAAATTCAAGAACTCCTTGGACTTACAGAAAAAGAAAAAGCCTTGGTATTATCTGTAAACAAAGCCAATGATCCTGATAAAAAATATAAGGAAGTATTTATTTCTCTGGGAGGTATGCAGTCTAAAGTGTACCGTACAGAGGTGTCTCTTGAAGAATATTACGTCTACACAACCGAAGAAACCGAAAAAGTAAAAGTACAGGCGTATGCCAAAAAGTTTGATGGCGACATCAGAAAAGGTATTGCGGCATTGGCTATTGACCTCAGGGCACAAACATCATTAAAATGAAAACTAAACAACAATAATATGAAAGCAAAAATTAAAATTACAATCTGCCTGTTGTGCTTTTTACTGATAAGCACTCCGGCAAGACCGGCAACGGTTGCAGCGATACCAATTTTAGAAATCGTAAAAGCAGTTGCCAAAAAGGTAATTAAGGCTATTGACCTTAGGATCCAAAAACTGCAGAACAAAACGATCTGGCTTCAGAATGCGCAGAAAAAAATAGAAAATATCCTGTCCAAACTAAAATTAGATGAGATTTCCGATTGGACCCAGAAACAAAAAGACCTGTACAAAAATTACTATGAGGAACTGGCAAAAGTCAAATCTATCATTACCTATTACCAGCGGATCAAGGACATTAGTGAAAAGCAGGTTCGTTTGGTCGATGAATACGAAAGAGCCTGGAACCTTTTTCAAAAGGATGCTCATTTTAATGCCAGTGAACTCGATTATATGCAAAGTGTCTATTCCGGGATACTCAATGAAAGCCTGAAAAACATCGATCAGATTTTCCTTGTACTGGATTCTTTTACCACACAAATGAGTGATGCCAAAAGGCTGGGGATCATCAACAGCGCTGCGGATCAAATCGATGCCAATTATGATGACCTGACACTCTTCAACAGACAGAATATATTACTTAGCCTTCAAAGAGCTAAAACACAGCATGATGTCAAATCCATCAAACAATTTTACGGAATTCCGTAAACAACCAATAAAATCATGAAAAAGATACTTTTAGTAGTGCTTTTTACTGCACTCACCGCAGGAAATCTTCATGCACAAGCCAAACAGCAAAGGGTGCTTTTACAGCAAATAGCAGCCCTGCAAGTCTATATCGGATATGCACAAAAAGGCTATTCGGCAGTCAAAAAAGGACTCAATACCATAGGGGATTTCAAACGTGGAGAATTTAATCTTCATACCGATTACCTGAATTCCCTCAAGGTCGTCAACCCAAAAATAAAAAAGTATGCAAGGGTACCAGACATTATAGGACTCCAGATAAAAATTATGAAAAGCTACAAGAGCTTACATCAGCAAATCCGGCAGGATGATTTGTTTCATGGAGATGAAGTCGATTATATCAAAAGGGTTTTTGAAAGGTTAATCAAAAATTGTGATGACAATCTGGATGAACTGCTAACTATCATTACGGACGGGCAACTCGAAATGAAAGATGACGAGCGGATGAAACGCATTGATACCATCTATCAGAATATGCTTGATAACTATAGTTTCTCTGAGAGTTTCAGCAATCAAACTAAAATCATGGCTGTATCAAAAGCAGCCGAATTAAAAGAGGCAAAAAACAGCCGTGTCCTAAACGGCATAAACTGATATACCATGAAAAAAATACTCATTATAGGAATTGTATTTATCGGATTGCTATTTCCTTCCAGAGCAGTAGCCCAAAAACAGGAAATCCAGCAATTGATTTTGAACATAGAGAAATTAGCCCAGTTCAAACAGATTCTAAAGGATATGAAAAAGGGCTATGAAATACTAAGTGGAGGTTATAATACGGTAAAAGATTTGTCTGAAGGAAATTTCAGCCTTCATGAAACATTTCTTGATGCGCTCATGCAGGTTAGCCCCACAGTTAAGAATTACAAGCGTATCGGAGATATTGTTAATTATCAGGTGCTTTTGGTAAAAGAATACAAGTCCGCTTTTAGCCGCTTTAGGGATAGTAAAAATTTTAATCCAGAAGAAATTGCCTATTTCGAAAGGGTGTACGATAATCTGTTTAAACAAAGTCTTAGAAATCTTGATGAATTGACCTCGGTGATTACCGCTAATAAAATGCGAATGTCAGATGATGAAAGGCTGGAATCTATTGACAAAATTTATGCAGATATGCAGGACAAACTTTTGTTTTTGAGAAACTTTAACAATAATACTACTGTACTGGCTTTACAACGTGCAAAAGAACATAATGATACCCGCGCAATGCGCAGTATTTACAAGCGAAACAATTAAATCTAAACTGCTATGATAAAGATAAATGAAAAGAAATTATTTGTCATTCTGGGTATTTTATTCCCCTTTCTAAGCCATGCACAAGGAATTGCAGACGGCATGAACAGCCTGCACAGTGTACTGGAACAATTGTATGATGAAATGATGCCTTTATGCAGTAATCTGATTGGGGTTGGACAAGGACTTGCCGGTTTTGCAGCTATGTGGTATATCGCCTCAAGAGTCTGGAGACATATTGCCAGTGCTGAACCCATCGACTTCTATCCACTCTTTCGTCCCTTTGTTATTGGATTTTGTATTATGATTTTTCCCTCTGTCCTCTATATGATTAATGGTGTTATGAAACCTACCGTTACAGCAACTGCTGCAATGGTGGAAGGATCGAACAAAGCGATTGAAAGACTGCTTAAAGAAAAAGAAGAAGCACTCAAAGAAACAGATCCCTGGAAAATGTATGTTGGTTCGACAGGAAGCGGCGATCAGGATAAATGGTACCGCTATACACATGATGATGCAGATCCAAGTGGTCAGGGAATGCTGGATGGTATTGGAAATGATATCAAATTTGCCATGAGCAAGGCCTCTTATAATTTCCGCAATTCAGTAAAGGAGTGGATGAGCGAGGTACTGCGTGTATTATTTGAAGCTGCTTCGCTGTGCATCGATACACTGCGGACTTTTCAATTGGTGGTACTTTCTATTTTAGGTCCAATCGTTTTTGGTATTTCGGTCTTCGATGGTTTTCAACACACCCTTACCGTCTGGCTGGCACGTTACATCAATATCTATCTGTGGCTTCCCGTGGCTAACATATTTGGAAGCATCATCGGAAAAATTCAGGAGAATATGCTAAAGATTGATATTGCGCAAGCAGGAGAATATGGAGAGACTTTCTTTAGCAGGACTGATGTTGCCTATCTGGTATTTATGATTATTGGAATTATAGGTTATTTTACTGTCCCTTCTGTTGCCAATTACATTGTTCATGCCGGTGGTGGCGGTGCACTTGGACAAAAAGTAACCAGTATGTTTAGTAATTCTACAACTTCCGTTGTCAATACTACATCTCAAGGGACAACAATGGTAGCGGATGCTATGGGGAATGCTGCCGGTCGTATGTATCAAAGCATGTCTGATTCCGGAACTTCTACGCCTTACTTCAAGGACAAGGACAATTATATGGCTGACAAATTAAAAGGCAAACCTTAACCCTAAATTCAAAGTTTATGTTTAGCAAAATGAAAAATATTGACACTGCCTTTCGGCATGTTCGCGGTTTTACCCTGCTGGTCATTACGGGATGTATTTTAATTAGCTGCTTTTCACTTTATAAAAGTTTCTCATTGGTATCGCAAATGCAAAACAAGGTTTATATACTGGCTAATGGAAAGGCATTGGAAGCTTACGCTTCAGATCGAAAAGACAATATTCCAATTGAAGCGAGAGATCATGTAAAAACATTCCATAAGCTCTTTTTTACACTTGATCCAGATGATAAAGTAATTAAAAGCAATGTAACCAAAGCACTTTATCTGGCTGATGATAGTGCTAAACGAGTTTACGATGATTTAAAAGAAAATGGCTATTACTCTGGCATCATATCGGGGAATGTCAGTCAGACCATACAGATTGACAGCATAAACATTGACATCAATGCCTACCCTTATGGATTCAGATGTTATGCTACTCAGAATATTATCAGAACTACGAGCATTGCACATCGAAACCTAATAACTGTGGGTAGCCTTCGCAATGTATCACGAAGTGATAACAATCCACATGGCTTTTTAATCGAGAGATGGAATACCATTGAGAATCGGGATTTAAGTACCGAAAACAGAAAATAATAAACTACTGATTATGAGATTTCCTTTTAGAAAAAATGATGCTATTGAAAGTATTAGAAGCAGTCTATGGCAAAAATTTGAGCAGGCTAATCTCCGACTACAGCATAAATGCGCCAATTGGCTGGAGCTTAAAACGGCTCATTTTTCGCGTCTTAACTGGATTGTGATTCTATTCGCTTTTATAGTGTTTACAGGAGGTTGCAGTATTTACCTGATTGTGACTAGCTTTTCAAAAAATACAACTAAAAATATAAATGTAATTCCAATTACCAAACCAACTAATTCGGTTCCATTAGAAGAAAAAGACATCGAGTTAAATGCAATTATTAGTAAAAAGGAATTTGAAAAAATTATTCATTTTCGAAGGTATATGGATAGTCTGGGTCTTAGTCCAACAGGAAAAAAAACGCATGATAGTATTGTATTATGTCGTCCGGGACTTCTGGACAGTCTTGTACTATTAGAAAATTATTATTACTCACATTTTAAAAATTAGAATCATGGAACAAAAAACAAAATCATTAAAGGAGTTAAAACATCGTAAGATGCTCTTGGTATTACCAATATTGGCTCTGCCATTTATAACCGCTATATTTTGGGCAATGGGCGGTGGAAAAATGGAAGCAGCCAACTTGGCGACTCCAGTGCAAAAAGGGTTTAATAGTAAACTGCCCAATGCAAACCTCAAAGAAGGAATTCCGCTCGATAAAATGAATTACTACGATATGGCAGCTCTTGATTCCGCAAAGCTTGATGAACTCATCAAAAAAGACCCCAATTATTTGAGTCAGTCCTTTCAGATTGATTCAACCGAAGATAGCAGTAGTGTAAATTCAAAAAACGGACGAACTGGATTAAATACATCCGTTTATCGCGATCCAAACGAAGTAAAAGTGCATCAAAAATTGGAAGCATTGCAAAAAGCAATTAGCGCACCAGCGGCTGTTCCGCAGCAAAACAGGGATTATGTTAAACATACAAAATCAAATGAGCCTTCCATGCATTCAAATGATGTAGACAGGCTCGAACAGATGATGCAGTCCATGAATGGACAGGATAATCCAGATCCGGAATTGCAAGAGCTTGGTGGAATGCTTGAGAGTATTTTGGATATTCAGCATCCTGACAGGGTACAGGAAAAATTAAGAAAAGATTCCGAGGCCGAGCGTGGACAAGTTTTTTCCATTTCCACCAAAGAGCAAGAAGATCCTGTCTCCTCTTTGCAAAACAAATCTGCAAATGCTACTGAGCCCAGACACAATAGATTTTACTCCATTGACGAACCTGAAAATGTGGATTTAATGCAAAATGCGGTGGAAGCAGTTATCCACGAAACCCAAACGATTGTAAATGGAGCTACCGTTAAGTTCCGACTGATGAATGACATTTTTATCAGCGGAGTTAAGATCCCAAAGGACAATTTCTTGTTTGGGATAGCATCCTTAAAAGGAGAAAGGCTATCGATCAAGATAAATAGCATTAGATACAACAATTCTTTATTCCCAGTGGATTTATCGGTGTACGATATGGATGGGCTTATCGGTATTTATATTCCGGGAGCTATTAACCGTGATGTGGCCAAAGCATCTGCTGACCGATCCATGCAGACTTTAGGCGTTGCAAGTCTTGACGATTCCTGGGGTGCTCAGGCAGCCGGAGCTGGAATCGAAGCAGCTAAAAACTTGCTGAGTAAGAAAGTTAAAATGATAAAAGTAATTGTAAAAGCAGGCTATCAGGTCCTGCTTCGAGATGAGAAACAAAAAGATTCCAATTAAAAAACAAAAAACAAAACAGATGAAAAATTTTAAGCTATTAATGGTGGCGCATTTATTATTAATGACCATCAGTGTATTTGCACAACAAACAAGTAAAAATAACCTTTCTAAAATCGAGTCAGATTCTTTACTTATAGCGTACTCAAAAACGACCAATATTGTATTTCCTTTTGCAATCAAAAGTGTTGATAAAGGAAGTCCCGATATACTGGTGCAAAAAGCAAAAGGACTGGAAAATATTCTTCAGATTAAGGCTGCCCAAAAAGGATTTTTTCAAACAAATCTGACGGTAATAACTGCAGATGGGAAACTTTATTCCTTCGTGCTAAACTATAATGAAGATTCTCCACAATTGAATCTCACCCTGAATAAAACAAAGCCTGATGGGCAGGAAATTTATTTCTCAGATGAAATTGAAAATGACCAGGATATTCAGGAATATTCCAAATTGGCTTTTTACGATAAGAAAAAGCTGCGAGGTGAAAAAGAAAGCCAGTACAATATTGACTTTAGTCTCAACGGAATTTTTATTCGTGATGACGTAATGTACTACAGAATAAAAGTAACGAATAATTCTAAAATCAATTATGATATCGATCAGCTTCGTTTTTTTATTCGTGATACAAAAAAAGTAAAACGAACGGCTTCACAGGAAATTGAAATTACATCATTATACATCCTAAATAACGTAGTTAAAATTGACAGTGAAGCAGAAAATACGTTTGTATTTGCATTGCCAAAGTTTACAATTCCGGAGAAAAAATACTTAGCGATACAACTCATGGAGAAAAATGGCGGCAGGCACGTAGAACTGCATGTAAAGAATACAAAACTGGTACAGGTTACTGTACTTCCTAAACTATAAAACATTTAATCATTTAAAGAATGAAATCATGAACGAGAAAAATTTTGAATACTTAAAAGACCAGATTAAGTACACCGGTTTTGGTGAAGCACTGGAAAGCGAGTTAAAAGAAAAAATGCAGAAAGAAGAACCAAACTTTACTCTGACCTATAACACGGCGTATGGAAATGATACTGCTACAGCGACATTGAATTTCAATAAGTCAAAAGAAAGCGACATGTATTTCTTTAATTCTTATAAAGTGGAATTGCAAAAAGAGAATTCCAAAGAAGCTTTGGAGCAAACCTTTTATATCAATAAAGGCAGCAACATAACCATGAAAGAAGCTTACAATCTTATGGAAGGCAGATCGGTAAACAAAGATCTTACCAACAAGGAGGGAGAAATTTACAACACTTGGCTTCAAATCGATTTTAAACAATCCGAAACTTCCGGAAACTTTAAGCTAAACCATTACCATCAGAATTACGGCTATGATTTAGAAGCAACACTCTCCAAACATCCCATTAAGGAGCTGGAAACCCCAAAATACAAAGAAGATCTAATAAACTCTTTGAAAAAGGGAAACCTGCAATCCGCTACTTTCCAACAAGAAGGAAATGAGATTAAGCAGTATATTGAAGCTAGCCCGCAATTCAAGACAATCAATGTATATGACAGCAATTTGCAGCGAATTGATAATCGTAAGTCCAAAGAAGAAAAGCAATCCGAAACCCAACAGACTTCAGAAAAGCAGGGCAACAAAAAGCAAAACCAAAGTGCTGATGACGATGGACCTGAACTGCCAAAGGAAGCTAAGAGAAAAAGGAAAAGTCAATCTAGTTCCATGTAGTGCAAAATCTAATAAATAAAATTTGAATTATGAACGAACAACTTCCCATGAGCAGAGTAGAGATGGAATTAAACCAGTGGCGCTCCAGGGAAGAGCGTTTTAGTAAACTGTTTAATTTCAGTCTTTCGGGCAATAGGTCGCTGATTAAAGAAAAGCTGCATCATTACGAACGTATTGGAACAAAGTACAAAGGCACAAAAAATATTGAGGAACGTTTTGCTCTGCAGATGCTCAAGCAGGAAAAGAACAAGATACTTAAACAGCTTTATCCTAATTTATTAGTTCGTCTTATTCGTAAACTGGTTGTTGCACCACTTATAGATCAAATTGCAGTTCGTAAAGATGCAAAAGAGGACGAAAAGAACAACCAATTGCTGCACGAACAGGTGCAGCATATTGGTTTTAGAGATTTGTCTGCTAAAATTGCAGATCAAATCAAACAGGGTCATGAGCAGTTTACTATTCCAACTTCTTATTACGTCAACGAAAAAGAGCGACTAAATCATGAGTTATCTTTTTCTAAAGACCAGAGCGGAAAGTATCAATTCCAAGGATATAAAAGCACTTTGCAAAACGAATCAAAACCGGATGAAGACAGAAGTCAATACTTTAAAGTGCAGGAAAGAAATTCTATTGATACAACACAAGCTTATAATTTATTAGCAGGACGTGCAGTTCAAAAGGAAAGAATCTGGATTCAACTGAATCTTAATGATAAGGATGCTGTTGGCAATCATCGCATCAAAGAGTTTCACTCCGGTTATGGTTATGATTTTGAAAAAGTAGTACAGCAGCTTCCTTTAAAGGAATTATCAAATAAAACCGAAACCGATAAATTAAAAGATGATTTAAAACAAGGAAATCGTATTCCTGTAACCTTAATTAAAAACGGAAATGAACATCGTTTTTATATTGAAGCCAATCCTCAGTTTAAATCGTTAAACATTTATGATGAGCACTCAAGAAAAATAACACTCTCAACGGCATTGGGTAATAAACCAATGGAAACTGTAAAACAGCTGCAAAAGACAAATGAGCATCAAGAGCAAAATCATTCCAAAAAAAACGGAATGCGTGTAAGTTGATAATCCAGAAAATATGAAAACACTAAAACCTTTATATGATTTCTTTAAGGCAATAGAAAAAGATCATCGTATCAGTATCACTCATATTGGCATATATGCTGCATTGCTTCAATTCAGAACAGAAAAGGGTTTTATTAATCCTATTAAAGTCTACAGGCATGAAATCATGAAGTTAGCCAAGATAACCGGACCTGTAACATACCATAAATGCATACGTGAACTAAACGAGTATGGCTACATTAGTTATCAACCAAAACGTAATAGAAACCAAAAGAGTACAATTTATTTTCCGATATGAAAAATTGAGTCAATTTTAATTTAATAAGTAAAGCCCGCTTGCGGGCTTTTACTATCAATAGAAGGAGGTATATGATGAGAGAGGAAGAAATTGATAGAATAACTCCACAAAAGGCAATGGAATTATTGAGAAAGGATGGTATAGATGTAGATGCTGAGCAAGCAAAAAGCGTCTTGGATTTTCTCTACGAAATGGCTGAAATAGTGGTTGATACATATTTAGATAAACAAAAAAAACGTAAATTTACACTCACGAAAAAGCGTGAAAATAAGTTTAAACAATCAATATTAAAATCATGAAAATTGCAGATTTATATATCCGTGTGAGTACAGATGAACAGGCAGATAAAGGATATTCGCAAAGAGATCAGGAAGAACGTTTACGCAAATATTGTGAACTGAATTCATTTCAGGTTCGAAAAGTGATTATTGAAGATCATTCTGCAAAGACTTTTAACCGCCCGGCATGGAAAAAGTTCCTGGCAGAACTACGTGTGCGTAGAGGGCATTCCGATGTGGTGCTCTTTACCAAATGGGATAGATTTAGCCGTAACGCAGGTGATGCATATCAGATGATAAGTACTTTACGAAGATTGGGGGTTGAGCCACAGGCAGTAGAACAACCTTTAGATCTAACGATCCCAGAAAATAAAATGATGCTTGCCTTTTACCTTGCGGCACCTGAAGTGGAAAATGATCGTCGGGCATTAAATGTTTTCCATGGAATGCGTAGGGCGAAGAAAGAAGGTCGTGTTATGGGACTCGCACCTTTAGGCTATATAAATAAAATTTCCGAAACTGGAAAAAAACATATTGCAATCAAAGAGGACCAGGCAAGTATCATGAAATGGGTATTTCAAGAAATAGCTAAGGGGAAATTAAATACAGAACAAATTTGGAAACTAGCAAATAAAAAAGGTTTAAATGCTACTAAAAATAGTTTTTGGGTAGCCTTACGTAATCCAATTTACTTTGGAAAAGTCTTCATCCCAAAATACAAAGATGAGGAAAGTCATTTAGCTCAAGGGCAGCATGAGCCATTAATTTCTGAATCCCTTTTTTATGATGTACAGGATGTACTCGAAGGACGAAAAAAAATTAGAAGAACTACTTTAACAGTTGATCCCGCTTTACCACTTCGTGGTTATCTAATATGTCCTCTATGTAGCAAGCTACTCACTGGTAGCGCTTCTAAAGGCCGTTACAAGTATTATCATTACTATCATTGCCGCTTAGGTTGTACGTTCCGTGAGAAAGCCCCTGAGTTAAACCAAAGAATTGCAGACGAAATAAAAAATTACGCAAGACCACTACCCTTTTTAGAATTATATAAAGAAGTAATAATATCCGTATTTAAAAATAAGACAAGACATGAACGCAGTGATGTTAGTCAATTAAAGAACGAATTGGATCAGGCTAATGAAAGATTGACAAAAGCGAGAAATTTACTAATTGCCGGAGATTTAGACGCAGATGATTACCGTATAATAAAATTAGAGTCTGAGGAAAGAATAAACAGGCTCGAAGTAAAATTAACCTCAGGAATTAAAGGTACTGCAAACGTGGAAGCCCTACTGAAAAAGGCTATCAGTAATATTTCTCAACTGGCAACATTATACGAAGAAGGCACAACAGCAAGAAAAAGAAAGATTATAGGTTCGATTTTTCCCGAAAAACTCACTTTTGAAAATAATCAAGTTCGAACCACCAGAATTAACGAAGGATTGAGGCTAATGCTCTTATTTTACAAGGGCTTGGACAGCAAAAAAAAAGGGACAAATCAGAAAAATTCTGATTTGTCCCAAGAGGTGACCACGGAGGGGTTCGAACCCCCAACCCTCAGAGCCGAAATCTGATATTCTATCCAGTTGAACTACGTGGTCGAAAATATTAAATTTTCAAATTCCAAATCTCAAATTCCAAATCCCAGTTTTAGAATTGGAATTTGGAATTTAAATATTGGAATTTATATTGTTTTTATACCAATAATTTTTTTACAATTGCCGAAATGGTTTTCCCTTCAGCTGTTCCGCCCAATTGTGCAGTAGCCAATCCCATTACTTTACCCATTGAAGCGATTCCAGAAGCTCCGGTTTCAGCAATGATTTTTGCTATTACTGCCTCTACTTCTTCTTCACTTAACTGAGCTGGTAAAAACTTCTCGATTACCGCTACCTGAGCCAATTCCGGTTCTGCTAAATCAGGACGGTTTTGCTCGGTAAAAATTCTGGCGCTTTCTTTACGGGTTTTCACCAATCTTTGAAGCAATTTAATTTCATCGTCTTCCGTTAATTCTTCTTTAGAACCTGAAGCCGTTGCAGCCAATAACATTTCAGACTTAATCGCTCTTAATGCTTCTAATGCTACTGTATCTTTTGCTCTCATGGCCGTTTTAATCTCGTCCATGATTAGTGTTTGTAAACTCATTTTTTACTTTTATTTAAATAAGCCAGGCTTATCGATTGCTAAATTACATTTAAAACTATAATGTTGTCTTCGCCCTAACGCATCATCAAGATTCACTTTAAAAACCTGTTTACGAAGTCAAATTTTAAATTCTGTGCGAAGATAAAAAAAATAACCCGAAAATTAAATCCAATTTTCGGGTTATCCTAATTATTATGATTCTAAAATTAATCTACGTTGTCGTGTAAAAACGAATTGTTGGAGCGCAATTGTAAATCGTTGTTACTATCTGTTCCAACCGAAATTCTTGAATTGGTGTTATTTGATTGTGAATTAGACAAATCGATACCTAATCTTTTGTAAGCAGGTTCTTTTTCCAGTTCATCAATTCTAGACACATTATTATGGAATTTATAATTAAATTCTTTTAATTTTTTTCTTCTTTCTTCCGCTCTCAAACGTAAAGTCTCTTCGATTGTCAATTCCATCGGAGAAACATTAGCCGTTGTTGAATAATCGGCATCTGTAGCAAAATCAGGTCTTGGTTTCATGGTGATATTCAATTCCTCAGGAATTACTTCTTCTACCACTTTTTCAACCGGTTTTGAGGTCATTAAATCGTTTTCAACCTCCATGTACTCTTCTAAAGAATACTTGATGATTCCTTTATCAGAAAGTTCCGTTACCGGTACAAAAGAAACCGGATCATTCACTTTGATGTTACGGGTTTCGTTTGTTAATTCGAATAAAATTTTAGTTTCTTCAACAACTGGTTCTTTCTTTACTTCAGGCTCTGATCTGAAAATTGGCAAATCAAATGAGAAGGTCGTTTGTTCTTCTCTTTCGAATGTTCTTTGCTGCTGCACTTGCTGAACAGGTTTAACATCCTGAAAAACTTCTGCCTGAGGAGCCGTAATGGTAAAATCAATATCGGTTATTGGCGAAACGATTTCAAAAGTAACGTCAAGGTTTTTGATAAACTCAGACATTACCACTAACTCTTCCTGATTGATTGTTGGAGTAACTGCAACCGGAGCAACTTCAAATGGAGTAACTGCAACTGGCACAACCGGAGTAGGTGTTACGGGAGCAACCGTATCTTCATCATCCATCAAATCAAAAACAATTTTCTCTTCTGATTTGCTGGTTGGTGTATCGATTGTTAAATCAAAAGCAGTAACCAATTTATTGGTTAGATTATGAACGCTTCTTTGCTCATCTTCTAAGGTATGAATGATTTTCTTAGGCTCTGTATTAACGATTTCATTTTGTTGTTCAACATCAAAACCTGTCGCAATAATAGTTACAGCAATAGCATCACCAAGAGTTTCGTCTTCACCAACCCCCATGATAATATTGGCATTGTAACCTGCTTCTACCTGAATGTGATCGTTGATTTCACCAATTTCATCCAGCGTAATCTCATTTGATCCAGAAACGATAAGCAACAATACGTTTTTGGCTCCTGTAATTTTATTGTCGTTTAACAATGGAGAATCCAAGGCTGAAATAATAGCTTCCTTGGCTCTGTTTTCTCCCTCGGCAACAGAAGATCCCATGATCGCTGTTCCACTATTCGAAAGAACAGTTTTAGCGTCACGTAAATCGATATTTTGAGTATAGTGGTGCGTAATTACTTCGGCAATACCTCTTGACGCAGTTGCTAAAACTTCATCCGCTTTAGAGAATCCGGCTTTAAAACCAAGATTTCCGTATACTTCTCTTAATTTATTATTGTTGATCACGATTAATGAATCGACCTGCTTGCGCAATTTTTCGATTCCTAAAAGTGCCTGCTCCTGACGTACTTTCCCTTCAAACTGAAACGGAATGGTAACAATACCCACTGTCAGAATCTCTCTTTCTTTTGCCAACTGCGCAATTACCGGAGCTGCACCGGTACCTGTTCCACCACCCATACCAGCGGTAATAAATACCATCTTAGTACCACGGTCTAACATTTTTTCGATATCAGCGATGCTCTCAATAGCAGATTGCTGTCCTACATCAGGATTTGCTCCTGCTCCAAGACCTTCTGTTAAATTTACTCCTAACTGAATTTTGTTAGGGACCGAACTGTTCTGTAGTGCCTGTGAATCGGTATTACAAACGATAAAATCTACGCCTTTAATACCTTGTTTAAACATGTGGTTGATAGCGTTACTACCACCTCCACCTACACCTATTACTTTGATTACATTTGATTGGTTTTTTGGTAAATCAAATGAAATACTTCCAAATTCTGAGTTGCTCATCATCTTTTTGGTTTTTGAAATTCTTATTTAATACATTTTTTACTTCTTGATCTGGGGCAAAAAGTAATCCTTTTCTCTTATTATTCTATTCTGCGTTGTCTAAAAAATCTTTGATTTTATCGACATATCGGTCAAAAAATGATCTTCTAATTTTTGTTTCTGTTGATTCTTCCTTAGAGTTGTTGTTTCGAACTTCTCTGGTTTCTTCAATAGTTTCTACTCTTTCAACGTAGTTTTCTTCTACTTCGTATCGCTGTTGTACCGGCTGTTGCTGCTGTGGTGGTACATTTCTGTAAACCACTTTTGTCTGCTCGTTTACAATCTCCATTCTTACAGCACTTTGCGTACTGTTTTCGATACTGTTCATTACTAAACCAACTGCGGTTGCAAATAACGGACTTGAGATTTCTTCGCTGGAATTTCCTGCCAGATGCTCATTTGGATATCCAATTCTGGTATCCATACCTGTAATGTACTCTACTAATTGTTTAATGTGTTTTAGCTGAGCACCACCACCTGTAAGAACGATTCCGGCAATTAATTTTTTGCGGGGATCTTCGTGTCCGTAAGCCTTAATTTCTGCAAAAACCTGCTCTACAATCTCCACCACACGGGCATGAATAATTTTAGATAAGTTTTTAAGCGAAATTTCTTTTGGCTCTCTTCCTCTTAATCCCGGAATAGAGACAATTTCGTTGTCTTTATTTTCTCCCGGCCAGGCCGATCCGAATTTTATTTTTAAAAGCTCTGCTTGTTTTTCAATAATAGAACAGCCTTCTTTGATATCGTCTGTAATGACATTTCCTCCAAAAGGAATCACGGCAGTATGACGAATAATACCATCTTTAAAAATGGCTAAATCTGTTGTTCCTCCACCGATATCAATTAACGCTACCCCTGCTTCTTTCTCTTCCTGACTTAAAACCGCATCGGCAGAAGCCAAAGGTTCTAATGTTAGTCCAGACAATTCGATTCCCGAACTCTGAATACATCTTCCTACGTTTCTGATCGAAGAAGCCTGCCCTACCACTACGTGAAAACTCGATTCCAGTCTTCCGCCGTACATTCCGATAGGCTCTTTAATTTCAGATTGCCCGTCAATTTTAAACTCTTGTGGCAAAACATGAATGATTTCTTCTCCCGGTAACATGGCCAGTTTATTTACCTGGTCAATCAAAAGCTGAATGTCTTTTTCTCCAATTACTTCTTCCGGATTATTACGGCTGATGTAATCTGTATGCTGAATACTTCTGATGTGCTGTCCGGCGATACCCACAACCACATCCTTAATTTTATAACCTGAATTATTTTCTGCTTCAAGTATTGCCTGCTGAATGGATTGAATCGTTTGTGTGATGTTATTTACAACTCCTCTAGCGACTCCCAAACTTTTGGATTTCCCAATCCCCAAAATCTCCAGTTTACCATACTCGTTCTTCTTGCCTATCATGGCAACTATTTTGGTTGTTCCAATATCTAGACCTACTGCAATGTTATCTTTTTCCATTTTCTATTATTTTGTGCAAACTACTTGTTCCGTAAACCTAAGGTCAATTTTTTTGTATTTGTATAACGAACTATCTAAAACCGCTTTTTGAAAAAAGGCTTTATAGTTATTAAATTTCTTATCAACATTCATCGTTCTGCCAAAGTCGATGAAGTAATTATAATTTCTATTAAACAATTTTAAGCTACCATTAGGCATAATTTGTATTGCAATGATGTTTTTTTTCAAAAACGCATCGTCATAAATTGTGCGAAATAAAGCAGCTAAATCTTCGTTATTTTTTTTATTAATTGCCCCCGAAACAAGAGGAACTCTCGCAGTATAATTGTCAGACAAAGGCATTTTATTACCCTCATAGTCAATATAAAAAGAGCGATCACCATCATAAACTCGCGCTATTGGTGTCTTCTGTTTTACTACTGCTTTTAGAACGCCATCGATACTTACAAAAACATCTGACTTCTCAATCATGTCTTGCGCATCAAGGGTTTTCTCTATCTTATTCAAATCTAACTCATCTTTTCTAATACTGGAAGCGTCTCTTTTATTTTCTATCAACAATTTATTAACCGTTTCAGGCTTCACAAAAAGCGTATTTTCTCCTACAAAAACGACCATCGATTTTTTTAATTTTCGATCTCCATTTCGATGTTGGGCGAAAGAATATAAAAAAAGAACAAGCCCCAAAATGAGTATCAATCGAATATTTGTCCAATTAAATATTTTCATTCAGCATTTTTTTGATTGATGGAACCATTTCTCCAAGATCACCAGCTCCTATTGTCACAATTATTGGCGCATCACTGGCTTTGATCTCCGCTAATAAATCATCTTTTGCAACAATTTTTTTGTTCGAATTGGTCATTTTACCCAACAGCCATTCCGACGTAATTCCTTCCATTGGCAATTCACGTGCCGGATAAATATCCATTAAAAACACTTCATCAAACTTGGACAAACTTTCGGCAAATCCATCAGCAAAATCTCTCGTTCTGCTAAATAAATGCGGCTGAAAAATCGCCAGTACTTTACGTCCCGGATACAATTCACTAACCGCCTGATGAACAGCATTTATCTCTGTTGGATGATGTGCATAATCGTCTATATAAACTAAATCTTCCGACTTAATCTGATACGAAAAACGTCTTCTGATTCCGTTAAATGAAGCGATGGCCTTTGCAATGGAGTCGGTCGGGGTGCCAAACGTTTTGGCCATTGCAATAGCCATCAATCCATTCATTAAATTGTGTTTTCCAGGCAGTCCAAATCGCAAATCGGTCATTACTTCTGATGGTGTCTGCACATCAAAAACATAACTTCCATTATCGATACGAACGTTAAAAGCCTTATATACTGCTTCTTCATTTATAGCACACTGAACGCCTTCAAGCGGCAGTTCTTTGGTTATAAACAAGTTATTTTTATCTTCTACTTTTGAAGCAAATTCTACAAACGAAGCTTCAATCGCATCGCTGGTTCCATAAATATCCAAATGATCTGCATCCATTGAAGTAATACAGGCGATATCCGGATGTAAATGCAAAAACGAACGGTCAAATTCATCTGCCTCCACTACGGTTACTGTTTTTCCTTCTCCAATTAGATTCGAGTTGTAGTTTTCTACAATTCCGCCCACAAAAGCAGTAACATCTGCCCCGCTTTCATACAAAATGTGCCCCAAAATACTAGAGGTTGTGGTTTTCCCATGTGTTCCTGCCACAGCAAAACAAAACGTGTCTTTGGTGATAATCCCTAAAACTTCCGCACGTTTTTTAACCACATAATCTCTTTCTGTAAAATAATTCCATTCTGAGTGTGTTTTGGGTACAGCAGGTGTAATAATCACCAATGTATTCTCAATATAATAATCAGTCGGAATCAAACTAATATTATCTTCAAAATGAATATCAATACCACTTTCAATCAACTCATTTGTTAGCATTGATGGCGTTTTATCGTAACCCGAAACCTGTTTCCCTATATTTTTAAAATAGCGGGCCAGGGCACTCATTCCGATGCCTCCAATACCAATAAAATAAACGTTTTGTATTTGATTTAAATTCATTTCTTTCTGCTTTAAGCATTAAGCTTTAGGCTTTAAGCCTTTCCACTTTTATCTTTAATTATTTATTCTCTAATATTATCTAACCATTCAAACCGTTCCGCTTTAAACAGTAGGCTTACAGTTTATCGTTGAATCAATTTGACGATCTCGGCTACAATATCTTGTGTAGCTTTTGGTTTTGCCAATTTCTTAATATTTGCACTCAATTGTTTTTGCTTTCCTTCATCTTTAAGCAAAGCTTCAAAAACAATACTAAATTCATTGTCTAATTCCGATTCCTTCAGCAAAATGGCTCCTTTTGCCTCTACAATGGCCTGTGCATTTTTAGTCTGATGGTCTTCGGCTACGTTAGGTGACGGAATAAATATTACCGGTTTCCCAACAATACACAATTCCGAAACCGATGATGCTCCTGCACGTGAAATAATCACATCGGCAGCGGCATATACAAAATCCATTCTTTCAATGAAATCAACCACCTTCACATTTTGCTGGTTGTATTTCTTATATTCTTCAAAATACAGTTTCCCACATTGCCAGATTACCTGAACATCTTGTGAAAGAAATTTTTGCAATTCTTTTTCAATTAACTGGTTGATTCTTCTCGCTCCTAAGCTCCCGCCTAAAACCAACAATGTCTTTTTATTCGGATCTAAACCATAAAAAGCAATTGCTTCCGCACGTTTGCTTTCGATGTCGATCAAATCCTGACGAACCGGATTCCCGGTCAGAACGATTTTTTCTTTTGGAAAAAAACGCTCCAGATTTCCGTAGGCTACACAAATTGCATTTGCCTTTTTACTCAGCAATTTATTTGTAATTCCCGGAAACGAATTCTGCTCCTGAACCACTGTTGGAATTCCAGCCGATCCTGCCGCCTGCAATAAAGGTCCGCTGGCAAAACCTCCGGTACCAATGACCACATTGGGCTTAAACTGTTTTATAATTCGTCTTGACTCTAGCAAACTTGTTGCCAGTTTTAACGGAAACATCAAATTTTGTAAGGTCAGCTTTCTTTGCAAACCTGCAATCCAAAGCCCTTTAATTTCATAACCCGCCTGAGGCACCTTCTGCATTTCCATTTTATCTTTGGCACCTACAAAAAGAAACTCAGCATCAGGGAATTGTAATTTTAATTCATTTGCAATAGCTATTGCAGGATAGATATGCCCTCCTGTACCACCACCACTTAATATGAATTTATATTTTGTCATATTTTTTTTAGTTATGAGTTGTGAATTATGAATTGTGAGTTCCCTCTATAACTTATCAACCTATTTCTCTATTCTCTTTCTTCTATTATCTCCGCTCTATACTTACTTATTTAAAACGGCATTCATTGGATTTCTGGAATTGTCCTCAATCGAATACATCCCTTCTTCTTCGTATATCTTTTCGTCTGCCGGCAAATCTTCTTCTGACAATTCTTTATCAATTAATCGTTGAAGTGCTTCTTTTCGTCTTTCTTTTTCTTCCTGCTCTTCGGCGATTTCTTCTTCTTTCTTCGTCACACTGATGATGATCCCAAGAGAGAAACAGGTCATCCAAATCGAACTACCTCCACTACTAATCAATGGAAGGGTTTGCCCTGTTACCGGCAACAGCTCTACCGCAACTGCCATATTAATCATCGCCTGAAAGATCATGGGGAACCCGAGTCCGACGACGACGAGTTTTCCAAATAAGGTGTTGGCTTTATGCGAGGCGATCACAAATCGGAACAGCAACAATAAGTACAAAACCAAAATGGATACTCCACCTACCAAACCATATTCTTCTACAATAATCGCATAAATAAAATCGGAAGAAGACTGTGGTAAAAAGTTCTTCTGAACACTTTTCCCTGGCCCTAAACCTCCCAATTTTCCAGATGCAATTGCAATTTTTGCTTTTTCTATCTGATAATCATCTTCATCCGGTTTATCAGTAGTAAAATTTTCTATACGACTCCCCCAGGTACTAACCCTGCTAAAGAATCTGGACTCCGGGAACGCTTTCGCCACCAAAAGGAAAAACGCAAACATCGCAATTCCGGAACCAATGATAAAACCAATATATTTTAAGGGATACTTCCCAATAAATGTCAACATAATTACCATGGAAAAGATCAACGCAGTAGTCGAAAAGTTCGCCGGTAAAATAAGTGCCAGTGTAATAAAAACCGGCAGCCAAAGCTGTATTAACGAGGCCTGAAACGGTTCGTTCTCATCTTTGGTTTTAGACAGGTATCGCGCCACAAAAATGAACAATATACTGGCTGCCAAAGTAGACGTTTGAAACGTAATTCCGATAAAAGGAACCTGAATCCAACGACTCGCGTTTGCCCCTGCAATAACAGTACCTTTTAACAAGGTATAAAGCAATAAAAACCAAACAATCGGCAAGGCAATTTTTGAAATCGCTCTGAAATAATGATACGGCACGCGATGTACCCAATAAATAATCAGAAAACCAATACAAACGTGAGCCAGGTGTTTTACCAGATAACCCAAAGTGTTTCCGGTACCGTGCCCGATATAGGCCAGATTACTACTCGCACTAAAAACAGGCATAAACGAAAACAACGCCAATAAAGCCACGAATGACCATATTACCCTGTCTCCTTTTAGTTTGTTCACCAGCTCTTTCATAATCTTTTGTTTCAGGTTTCTTTTGTTTCAGGTTTCTTTTGTTTCAGGCCTCGAACTTGAAACCTGAAACTTTAAACTAATTTTCTACAAGTTATGTACTGCTTGCTTAAACTGTCTTCCTCTGTCTTCGTAGCTTTCGAATAAATCGAAACTTGCGCAGGCCGGTGACAATAAAACGGCATCTCCTTTTTCTGTTAAACGCTGTGCTGTTTTTACAGCATCGTTCATATTATTTACTTCAACCATGATATCAACCACATTTCCAAAAGCATTGATAATTTTATGATTATCAATTCCAAGACAGATGATCGCTTTTACTTTTTCGCGAACTAATGACATCAATTCGTTGTAATCGTTTCCTTTATCCACTCCACCAACAATCCATACTGTTGGCACATTCATACTGTCTAAAGCAAAGAAAGTAGCATTAACATTTGTCGCTTTTGAATCGTTGATGTATTGTACATTCTGAATTTTAAGTACCTTCTCTAAACGGTGCTCAACACCTTGAAAATTCGATAAACTTTCGCGAATTGTTGCATTTCTAATTTGCATCAACTTCGCTACAGAGCTTGCTGCCATTGCGTTTTTCATGTTATGTTTTCCTTCTAACGCAATGTGTTCTGTTTCCATTGTAAACTCTTCTTGGTTGATCTTTATTTCCATTTTGTTGTTATTTATAGAAGCCCCTTCATTTAATTTTTCAGTCAATGAAAAAGGAATTAATTTTGCTTTTGTTTTGTTGTTCTTCAACCATCCTGCAATCGCCTCATCATCTGCATCATAAATCAAATAATCACTCTCGGTCTGATTCATTGTTATTCGAAACTTCGAATTGATATAGTTCTCATATTTATATTCGTATCGGTCTAGATGATCCGGACTAATATTGGTTATGATAGCTATATCGGGTCTGTAATCAATAATTCCGTCCAGCTGAAAACTACTCAGCTCAAGTACATAGGCATCGTATTTATTCTCGGCAACCTGCCAGGCGAAACTTTTTCCAATATTTCCACCCAAACCTACATTCAAACCCGCCGACTTCAGTAAATAATGGGTCAGCATCGTTGTAGTAGTTTTACCGTTACTACCTGTAATCCCGATCGTCAGTGCTTCTGTAAAAGGTTTTGCAAATTCGATTTCCGAAATTACTTTTACTCCGGCTGCTACCAGTTTTTTTACGATGGGAGATTTCTCTGGAATCCCTGGACTTTTCATGACCACATCGGCATTTAAAATCAGGTCTTCTGTATGCTGTTCTTCTTCCCAGGCAATTTTATTAATGATAAGAACTTCCTTATAACTTTCTTTTATCTTTCCAAAATCCGATACAAAAACCTCGTATCCTTTTTTCTTTCCGAGAATAGCAGTACCTACACCGCTTTCTCCTCCACCTAAAACTACCAATCTCATCTATCTTAATTTTAAAGTAACGATTGATAATATGGCTAACATGATGGCAACAATCCAAAATCGGGTTACGATTTTACTCTCATGATATCCCTTCTTCTGATAGTGATGGTGTAATGGCGACATCAGGAAAATTCTGCGGCCTTCACCGAAACGCTTTTTGGTAAATTTGAAATAACTCACCTGCAAAACCACTGAGAAATTTTCTACCAAAAAGATTCCACATAATAACGGAATCAATAGTTCTTTACGAACCGCAATTGCCAACACCGCAATAATTCCTCCGATAGTCAAACTTCCCGTATCTCCCATAAAAACAGAAGCCGGATAAGAGTTGTACCAAAGAAAACCAATTAGTGCCCCAACAAATGCGGAGATAAAAACAGTCATCTCTCCTGAGTTCGGGATATACATGATATTCAGATAATTTGAAAAAATGATATTCCCGGAAAGAAATGTGAATATTCCGAGTGCCAGGACCGAGACTGCCGAGGTTCCTGCGGCGAGTCCGTCAATACCGTCTGTTAAGTTGGCACCGTTTGAAACTGCTGTGATAATAAAAATTACAACCGGTATAAAAATTAACCAGGCCCATTTTTCATATCCTTCACCTGTCCAGGCTAAGATTTCGGCATAGTCGAATTCGTTATTTTTTACAAAAGGAATTGTTGTAGCAGTTGACTTTTCTTCCATAGGCGCTGGTAAAACTACAGTCGTATTAGTACCTGATGTTTTAAAAATATCTGTTCTTCCCGTATCGGTTCTAACGGTTACAGCAGGATTAAAATAAAGCACAGATCCTACTATGATCCCTAAACCAACCTGTCCGATTACTTTAAAAATTCCTTTCAGTCCTTGTTTGTCTTTTTTGAATATTTTGATGTAATCGTCTACAAAACCAATTGTTCCCATCCAAAGTGTGGTAACAATAAGCAATACAATATAAATATTATGCAAACGAGCAAACAACAAAACCGGTACCAGCGTCGCAAAAATGATAATCAGTCCCCCCATTGTCGGAGTTCCTGCTTTTTCATTCTGACCTGCAAGACCTAACTCTCTAACCGTTTCACCAACTTGCTGATTACGTAAAAAGTTTATAATTCTTTTTCCGTAAATCGTTGACAAAAGCAATGAAAGCATCAATGCTAAAGCCGATCTGAAAGTGATGTACTGAAAAACTCCCGTTCCCGGTACATCTAATGTTTTGTCTAAATATTCAAATAAATAGTATAGCATATTTCTCTATTTTTTTTAAAATTCCAATTTTGATTTAAATTCCAATTTTTTAAATCCCAAATTCCAATGTTAAATTGGGTTTTGGCTTCTGGATTTTGGAATTTGGAATTTCCATTTTGGAATTTCCCTTTTGTTATTTTCCCAGTTGTTCTAAAATTTCTTTTACCGTTTCCATGTCGTCAAAATGATGACGTACTCCATTTATCTCCTGATAAGTTTCATGACCTTTACCGGCAATTAAGATAATATCATTGGGCTGTGCCAATTGGCAAGCCGTTTTAATAGCCTGTTTTCGATCGGAAATTCTCAATATCTTTTTATAATTATGAGCCTCAACGCCCTTTTCCATCTCGTCTAAGATCACTTCAGGATCTTCGTTTCTTGGATTGTCTGAGGTTAAAATTGCCTTATCACTAAGATCTGTAGCAATTTTTGCCATAATTGGTCGTTTCGTTTTATCTCTGTTTCCGCCACAACCTACAACTGTAATCAGCTGTTCGTTTTTGGTACGGATATCGTTAATTGTTTTTAAAACATTGTCTAAAGCATCCGGCGTATGGGCATAATCAACAATCGCTGTGATGTTTCCTTCTGAAACAATATATTGAAAACGTCCTGAAACACTTTCTAAATCAGACAGTAAGCGCAACGCTTCAAGACTATCCATTCCTAATTCTACAGCCGTACCGTAAATTGCCAGAACGTTGTAAGCATTAAAAGTTCCGATTAGTTTTACCCAAACTTCATTATCGTTTACTTTCAACAATAAACCCGACAGTTGGCTTTCCAGAATCTGCGCTTTAAAGTCGGCATATGATTTTAAAGCATAGGTAAATTTTCTAGCCACCGTGTTTTGCAACATCACACTTCCGTTTTTATCATCGATGTTGGATAAGACAAAAGCTGTTTTTGGCAACGAATCAAAAAAAGATTTTTTCACATCTCTGTATTCCGCAAAAGTGGGATGGTAATCCAAATGATCGTGCGACAAATTCGTGAATATCCCGCCCACGAAATGTAAGGCTTCAGTTCGTTTTTGGTGGATTCCATGCGAACTTACTTCCATAAAACAATGTGTTACACCCGCTTCGATCATTTCATTCAGATAATGATTGATTGTAATAGAATCCGGTGTGGTATGTGTTGCAGGAAATTCAATATTATCCACCATGATTTTCACGGTTGACAATAACCCAACTTTAAAACCTGCTTTTTGAAACAACTGAAACAATAATGATGCAATGGTTGTTTTTCCGTTTGTACCGGTAACTCCAACCAGTTTTAATTTTTCGGATGGATTTCCGAAGAAATTAGCTGCCATAAAAGCCAAAGCCGCATTGGTATCTTTTACTTTAATATAGGTAATTCCTTTTTCGATATTTTCAGGCAACGTATCGCAAATAACTGCAATAGCACCCAACTGAATCGCTTTTTCAATATAATCGTGACCATCTGAAAGTGATCCGCGAATAGCTACAAAAACATCATTTGCCTCAATTTTTCTCGAGTCAAAATCAATTTTGTGTATATCGATTTCTGTTGAACCTGTTACAGATTCAATCGCTACTTTGTATAATATGTCTTTCAGTATTTTCACGATAATTCTAATACTATAATTGCGTTTTTACTAATGTTTTGTCCCGGTTGAATAGACTGTTTTTTCACCTTTCCTACTCCAATAACTCTTACTTTTAAATCAAGGTTTTCTAACAATGCGACAGCATCCATTCCCGGCATTCCTTTTAAATCTGGAACCTGATTTAATTTTTTATTGGCTTCTGCGGTATACTTGTTATAACTGTTGTCTTGTTTTGGAATCCTTGAATCCAGCCTTTTTATTTTATTTGTTGAAGGTGCGTCTGTAAATATTTTTTGAGCGATTCTTTTGAAAACCGGCCCTGAAACGTCTGCTCCGTAATAATTATTTTTTGATGTATTAGGCTTATGCACGACTACTATGCAAGAGTATTTAGGATGCTCGGCCGGAAAATACCCCACAAAAGAAGATGCATAATACAACGCCGACTTTCCTTCTTTCCCTCCATAATTCACCTGTGCTGTTCCGGTTTTTCCTGCCATCGAAAAATCTTTCGAATACAATTTAGAACCGGTTCCTTTTTTAACCACATTAAGCAATACTGCTCTTACTTTATTAATGGTTTCCTGTGAACATACTTTCGGATTGATTACTTCTACATCAAATTTCTTGATAGTTTTGTTCCATTCTTTTATTTCAGAAACAAATTGTGGCTTAACCATCACCCCATTGTTGGCAACTGCATTATAAAGCGCCAGTGTTTGCATAGGTGTTACCGAAACTCCGTAACCAAAAGCCATCCACGGAAGCGAAACTCCCGACCAATGTTTGTCTCCGGGTTGTGGAATATAAGGTCTTCCCTCTCCTTTAAAATGCAATCCTAATGTTTTATTTAATCCGTACGAGTTAATATGATCTACAAATTTTGACGGATTGCTTTTATAGTTTTCATACACTGCCTGAACCATTACGGTATTGGACGAAACTTCAAATCCACGTGCCAGCGAAATCTTACCGTAACCTCCTCTGTGCGAATCACGAACAGCGCGTCCGTAATACCTCATTTCTCCTCCATGACTGTCATAAACGGTACTTGTATCGGCTACTTTATCTTCCAAAATTGCCATTAAATCGACCAGTTTAAAAGTTGATCCCGGCTCATGCGACTCGGCTATAGCGTAATTTGTGGTTTCATAATACGATCCGTCTTCTGATCTTCCTAAATTGGAAATCGCTTTTACATGACCCGTTTCAGTCTCCATCACCACTACACAACCATGATCGGCTTCGTATTCTTCCAACTGTTTCAATAAGGCGTGATGTGCGATATCCTGAATAAAAACATCAATGGTTGACACTACATCAAAACCATCCTGAGGATCAACTTCATTGACATCACGAATTGGTTTCCACTGTCCTTTGGCTATTTTTTGCTTTAAAATTTTACCGTCTTTACCATTCAGATAACTTTTAAAAGCCCATTCAATCCCTTTACCTACTTCAACTCCGGTTGCCGGATCAATACGGTCGTAACCAATGGTTCTTTCTGCAATTTTTCCAATCGGATGTTTTCTTACCGTTTCCTGTTCAACAATAATCCCTCCTTTAAAAGCTCCTAAACTGAATAAAGGAAAACCTTTTATTTTCACGTATTCGGTATAACTCAAGTTACGGGCAATCAAATAATAACGATTTTTATTTGCTCTTGCTTTTCTTAATTCCTGCTCATAATATCCACCCGGGCGATCTAGAACAGTTGCTAACGAATCGGATAATGCTTTTACATATTTCTCAAAAGTCTCCGTTTTTGGAGCTTTAGCATCAAATCTAATTTCATAATTAGGAATTGATGTCGCCAGTAAACTTCCGTCAGCCGAATAGATGTTTCCTTTGTTTGCCGGAATTACAAAATTTCTAACGGTACGCTGTTTCGCCAGTTTTCTGTAATAATCTCCTTCTACCCATTGAATATTGGTCAACTTAACAACAATAGCAATTGCCATCACAAAGATGAAAACTGCTACGAGGTAAATTCTGTAGGATATATGTTTATCTTCTACTGCCATATTCTTTTAAAGAAACTTTTTTCTTCTTCTTTTTTTACTTCTATTTTAATTGGAGGAACCGTTGACGGAAAAATTTGCTTTTCAAGCATTTTATCCGATATCGTGGATTCCATTTTTAACTTCATCAATTCTGAACGACGGTCTACAAATTCAGATCGCAATTCTTTTACTTCGTTGTTCAGTTTTGCAATTTCAAAAACCTTCTGTTCGTAACGCTGTGTATTTGCAATCATCAGAATAGCAAGCAGAATAATGAAAACAATGAAGCGCCAGTTTTTTACTGCATCATCATTGATCAGGAATCTTGCTTTTAATATATCAAATACACCACTTTTCATTTTTTCTACCTATATATATTATACTAGTTTGTTTAATTGTTGAACCGTTTAATCGTTTAACTGTTTCATGGTTTCAACCAACATCTCACAAACTATATCTTCTCAGCAATCCTTAATTTTGCACTTCTTGCTCTGTTGTTGATTTTGATCTCAGCATCGTCCGGTACAATAAGCTTTCCGATTGTTTTAAACGGTACTGAAAAGTTTCCGTAAAAATCTCTTTCCGGCTCTCCTTCAAACATTCCGTTTTTGATAAATCTTTTTACCAGTCTGTCTTCTAAAGAATGGTAAGAGATTACCGAAAATCTTCCACCTGGATTTAAAATTTCTAACGACTGCTCGATAAACTCTTTCAAAACATCCATTTCCTGATTTACCTCAATTCGGATCGCCTGATAAATTTGAGCCAATATTTTGTTGCGAACTCTTTCCGGTAAATATTTTGCCAGAACTTCTTTCAATTCATCTGTCGTTTTGATCGGATAACCTTGTCTGGCTTCTACAATTGTTCTTGCCAAAACCGGGGCATTTTTCAACTCCCCATAATCAAAAAAAACACGACGTAAATCCTGTTCTTCATATTCGTTAACCACCCGGTAAGCATTTAAATCATTTTTCTGACTCATCCGCATGTCCAGTTCAGCATCAAATCTTGTCGAGAAACCTCTTTCCGGAACATCAAACTGATGGGATGAAACCCCCAAATCGGCCAAAATTCCATCTACTCCTTTAACACCATGAAAACGCAGAAATCTTTTTATGAATCTGAAATTCTCATTAATTAAGGTAAACCGTTCATCTGGTAATGCATTCGCAAGTGCATCTTCATCCTGATCAAAAGCAAATAATTTTCCGTTTGGTCCCAATCGTCTCAAAATTTCTTTTGAATGCCCCCCGCCTCCAAACGTAACATCTACATAAATGCCATCAGGTTTAATATTTAAACCATCAACTGTAGGATGAAGCAAAACCGGATTATGATATTCCATTGTCGTCGTCATTAATATTTCCCATTACTTCTTCGGCTAGATCTGCAAAATCCATATCTTCGCCGCTTATTGATTTTTCATATAAATCCTTATCCCAAATCTCCACAATATTAACCGCAGATGAAAAAACCACATCTTTAGAAATACCTGAAAAAGTCACCAAATCTTTCGGAACCAGTAATCGCCCCAATGCATCAATCTCTACCACTTTAACACCCGCAGTAAATCTTCGAATGAAATCATTGTTCTTTTTTACAAAGCGATTCAGCTTGTTGATTTTTTGCATCATCAGGTCCCACTCGTCCATTGGATACAATTCTAAACACTGTTGAAAAACGGAGCGCTTCAAAACGAATCCGTTTTGAAGAGAGGAAGTCAGCTGCTTTTTCAAGGGCGCAGGCAACATTAGCCTCCCCTTAGCATCAACTTTACACTCATATGTTCCGACAATTGTGTTCAAGAAAAATTCATTAATATGTTATAGGACAAAAATATAAAAAATATTACCACATTTTACCACTATATACCACTTTGTTAATAAGTTTAACCACTTTCCTCCCACTTCGCTTAACCCATACATAATCAATACGTTAACTTATTATTAACGAATCATCAATTACACTAATCATTCAAAAAAAATACGCGCTATTTTTCTTAAAAATTTAGCTATTATGCTGGTTTCTTAACATTTAGAAAATCGATCAAAAACGTCCATTTCAACTGATTTTTAATCACTTAGAAATTATACTGAAATTATCTAGTTAAAAAACGGTGGCAAAAATTCATTTTTATTTATTAAACCCTATATTTGTCCAAATTGAAATTGGCATTAAATTAAATGGACAAACACTACAAAAAAGAAGGCAAATACAGCTATTATGAAGCTGGAGAAGGAACTCCTATCGTTATTTTACATGGCTTAATGGGAGGCCTTAGTAACTTTGATGCTGTAGCCGAATATTTTCCACCAAAAGGATACAAAGTTGTAATCCCGGATTTGCCAATATACACTCAAAGCATTTTAAAAACGAACGTAAAAAGCTTTGCCAAGTATGTAAAAGACTTTATTACTTTTAAAGGCTTTGATCAGGTTATATTACTGGGCAATTCTTTAGGTGGTCACATTGCTCTATATCACACAAAGCTGTATCCTGAAAAAGTTGCCGGACTGGTAATAACAGGAAGCTCAGGACTTTACGAAAGCGCAATGGGAGACAGCTATCCGAAAAGAGGCGATTACGAATACATCAAAAAGAAAGCTGAAGATGTTTTTTACGACCCTGCAATTGCAACACCGGAACTTATTGACGAAGTGTATGCAACCGTTAATGACCGTATCAAACTGATCAAAACCCTGACGATTGCCAAGAGTGCCATTCGTCATAATATGGCCAAAGATTTACCAAAAATGACGACAGAAACCTGTATCATCTGGGGTAAAAATGACGCCGTTACTCCCCCAAATGTTGCCGAAGAATTTGATAAATTATTGCCTAATTCAACTTTGTACTGGATAGACAAATGTGGACACGCTGCTATGATGGAGCATCCTCAGGAATTCAACAAAATTCTGGAAGAATGGCTCGTTAAAAAGAATTTATAGCATCTAACTTTCGACTTTTAGGAGGTTTTAAAAACAAAAAACATGAAAATTAATACCGCCGAATTCATTGTCAGCAATTCTGAAGTATCAAAATGCCCTCAGGAATTTTTACCAGAATATGCTTTTATCGGAAGATCAAACGTAGGTAAATCCTCCTTGATCAACATGCTTACCAATCATAAAAATTTAGCAAAAACATCAGGACGACCTGGAAAAACACAGTTAATCAATCATTTTAAGATTAACAGCAATTGGTTCCTTGTCGATTTACCGGGTTATGGCTACGCCAAAGTATCCAAGAAAACAAAATCTGTTTTCCAACAGTTTATCACGGATTATTTTGAAACCAGAGAGCAATTAGTTTGCGCTTTTGTTTTGATTGACATCCGCCATGAAGCGCAAAAAATTGACATCGAATTCATGTCGTATATGGGAGAAAGCGAAATTCCGTTTTGCATCATCTTTACCAAAGCAGATAAAATCAGCAAAGTAAAAATCGATTCTCATATTGCAGCCTATAAAAAACAAATGTTCGCCAATAACTGGGCCGAAATGCCTCAATATTTCGTAACCTCGTCTACCGAGGCCATCGGAAAAGAAGACCTTTTAGCATATATCGACGAAGTAAATCAGGAGGTTTTTAAAAACAACTCGGGGTTTTAAATTCCAAATCCCAAAAGAATCAATAAAAAAATCCCAAATTCCAACCTTACAATTGGGATTTGGGATTTTTTTATATTGGAATTTTAACTACTGTTTTTTTTTGATAAAAGAAATCCCAAATTCCAAGTTTTAACAATTGGAATTTGGGATTTGGAATTTGGAATTTGAGATTTCTAATATTGGAATTTCAACTATTTAGTCAGATCCAGTTTTTCTGCAAAATAATCACAGAAGTCCTTCATGGTATCTGACATTTTCTCGTCGTCTGTAGCGCGTTTGAAAGTATCTGCCATTGCAACCAAAGTCTGATGGAAGAAGATCTTCATTTCATCTACCGGCATATCTTTTGTCCACAAATCAATACGCATGCTTTCTTTGGCTTTACTGTCCCAAATAGACAACATAATTGCCTTTGCATCTTCCGCTTCTACTCCGCCGTCCTTTGCAGTCCAGGATAATTTTTCCGGAACGCGGTTTTGATCTAATTCTATATTGAATCTAATTTCTGATTTTATTGTATCTGACATTATTTCTTAGGTTTATATTTTGATTTTTCAAAGATTACCTTTGACTCTGTTTTTAATAATTCCGGCAAAGTTACGTTATTATTCTTCATAAACGACCGTACCATTTGCCATCCCAGCCAGGCTCCTATTCGACCCGGTGTATCATTGTCAATTTCCAAAAAGAATTTAGAAAATGGTGCCGGTGCTATAAAGCGGCCTGTTAGTTTTGGATCGTCGCTGTACAGCATTTCATTCTCAATAAAATAGCGCCACATATACGCTTCGTTTTCCTGACTCCATTTTATCTGTTCGGGGGTATAACCAATTTTTTCAGCATCGGTATAATCCGGAAGCAGTAAATCTTTTGCATACAATTGTTTTCCTTCAAAAATCATTTGAGAAACTAAATTTTTATCCGGAAAGGCCGGAATGTTTCGATAAGCAAAACTCGAAACCACATCGGGCATAATTTGTCTCTCTTCGAAATTTTGTTTCAGATAATTTGGGAATTCATAAAACTTATGCTCTTTCCCCAAATACAATTCCAACGCTACAATTACCAGACTGTCTGCGTATATCGCTTTGGCATTATAATCCATTTCTCCAATTACGGTGATTACTTTTGGCGTTTTTGTTTTAGGAAAATAATATTTCACATGTTGAAAAAGCGCATTAAATTCTTTGCGTACCGGCTCAAAATCGCTGTACTTTTTTTGAACTTCCGTATAAACTTCTCTCCAGATTGGATCCTGCATTTTTTTCAGCCAGATATTGTCGTCATTTCCTGCCGGAAAGAAAAAAGGATATTGTTTTTTTACTTTAGCCAAATCCTCTGGTTTGGTCTCAAAAAACACCTTGTCAAAACGCTCTACTTTAATATCAACCGGAATTTCTTCTACTGCTTTTTCGACTTTGTTTTTTTGATCACAGGACAAAAAAAACAAGCACAGAACCACTGCTAAGCGATATATTTTCATTTTATTTTAATTAGATTTGTGTTGCTCATATTTTAAGCAAACTGCGCTTAAAAATATTTGTACAAATATACATCCCTGTATCTTAAATCTTGAATTATTATGGCTAAAAAAAGTACCATTCAGACAGAAAAAGTAAACGCCCACATTGTAGAGTGGTTAAAAAATTATGCTACCCAGGCAAAAGTTAATGGTTTTGTAATTGGAATTTCAGGCGGAGTTGACTCTGCTGTCACTTCTACCTTATGTGCGCAAACGGGTTTAAAAGTCCTCTGTGTCGAAATGCCAATTCATCAGGCCGCCAATCAGGTTTCAAGAGGAAGAGAGCATATTGAGCAGCTTCAGAAACGTTTCCCGAATGTTTCGAGTATAGAAACCGATTTAACCGCCACTTTTGAGGCTTTTAAAAGTGCTGTACCTCAAACAAATGACGAAGCAAAAGTAAATTTATCGTTGGCCAATACACGTGCCCGTTTAAGAATGACTTCTTTGTATTATTTAGCAGGAATTCATGGTTTGCTTGTGGCAGGAACAGGAAACAAGGTAGAAGATTTTGGAGTAGGATTTTACACTAAATATGGAGACGGTGGAGTCGATTTAAGTCCAATTGCCGACTTAATGAAGTCAGATGTATACGCTTTAGGAGCATTTTTAACAATTCCGGAGTCAATTTTAACCGCAGCTCCTACTGATGGATTATTTGGCGACAACCGTACTGATGAGGACCAATTAGGCGCCAGTTATGACGAACTTGAATGGGCAATGTTGACCTCGGAGTCAGGAAATACGGGAGCTGATCTGAGTGGAAGAGAGAAAATTGTCTTTGAAATTTATAAACGTTTAAACACCAGCAACAAGCATAAAATGGACCCAATTCCGGTCTGTATCATACCAAAAACGTTAAAATAATACTTTTTAACATTTGTCTGCAATTAATTACAGAATTTATTTATTAATTTTACAGTTCCAAAAACATGAACAATTCTAAAAAAGGTAAAAATTATGATTAAAGTATGTCTTGCAGACAATCATCCTGTGACTCACTTTGGCGTTAAGTCTTATTTTAAAGACCACGATCAAATTTCAATTGTTGCCAACGTCGGCAATTTTTCAATGGTTAGAGATATCCTTCAAACGAAAGAAATCGACATCCTGATCCTAGATCTGGAACTGGAAGGGCTTTCAAGTATTTTTGAAGTAAAATCCATCCTGAAAAATTTCCCAAAAACAAAAATTGTAATTTTTAGTGACCTCGCTGAACAAATGTATGCTCCAAATGCTATCAAAGCAGGAGTTTCCGGTTACGTACACAAAACAGAAAAACTTGAAACTTTAGGTCTTTCTATTATTAAGGTACACGAAGGAAAAATTATCATCAACGAAACAGTACGCAAAAACATGGCCCTTATTGCGAAACAAAGCAAAAGCGAGCGTTTGTACAGAAAACTTTCAAATCGCGAGATCGAAGTTTTACGTTACTTAAGTGATGGTAAGAAAAACAATGAAATCTCTAAAATCTTAAATCTGAACGAAAAAACAATCAGTACTTACAAATTAAGATTATTGACTAAATTAAATGTTACTAATTTAGTTGACTTAGTAAACAAAGCTAAGACTTTAGAAATTATTTAATGGTATCTCGACATTACTCTACCCAGTTTTTTCGAGAATGAGTTAACTAATTTTGAGTAATCGACAACCATAGACAAAAGCTCTGTATTATCTGAATTATCAGGTTTTATAGAGCTTTTTAATTCATGGATGATTTTATCAACCAAAAACCAACGCATCGACATAATCGTTTCAGTAACATACTGCGCAATGGTTTCGTGCTTCATTTTAGAAAAAATGTTCTGACCTTCCCAATCGTGCAGGGCTAACTTTTCATCTTCCATTAAAATATCCGTAACCTCCTGAGCAAAGTCAGGCTGCAAACGCATTAAATATTGTTCAAGACTGAATTTTTCATTCTGATTGTAAAACCCAATTAAATCGGTAAAGATGTCACGAAACAAATTGTTTGAAAGCTCTACTTCATCTTCCTGTAAACTCAAATAAATACGCTCATACACTTTGTATTCTCTCATTTCAGAGACCATTACAACTTCGCCTTCATCGTTGTTTTTTAAAAGTACATCTTCAAATTCTTCCGTTTTGTCTCCATAAAGCAATAGAATCTCAATTACTTTACGTTCTAAACGGTATAAAATATCCACTTTTTCAGCCGATTCTTGCGGAGCAAACCCCGGCTCTCCCGGATAATAATCTTCGGGCGGTCCAGTTCTTGGATCATCGGGATCACCACCTGAATATCCGGTATTTTTTGGACTTTGATTCCTGAAAACTTCAAAAGGCTTTTGTTCCTGCTTTTGTTTTTTATTGACTTCGGCAATATCCTTTTGGATGAGCTGCGCCAAAGTACTCACCAAAACCTGCTCGGAAATATCCATAATTCTGGCACATTCCTGCGTATAAACCTCACGCTGAATACGATCCGGAATTTTAGCAATACTATTGACCATATCCCGAATCAGATCGGCCTTTTTTATAGGGTCGTTTTTAGCCTCTTTCATCAAAAGAGAGGCTTTAAACTGTATAAAATCCTTACTGTTTTCTTCTAAATAAGCAACAAGATCATCATGCGAATTTTTTCGCGCAAAACTGTCCGGATCTTCTCCGTCGGGAAAAGCACAAACTCTTACATTCATACCTTCTTCCAGAATCAAATCGATTCCTCGAACAGAAGCTCGTAATCCGGCAGCATCCCCATCAAAAAGAACGGTTATATTTCGCGTTAATCGATTGACCAAACGAATCTGATCTGGTGTTAAAGCAGTTCCCGATGAAGCCACAACGTTCTCGATTCCGGCCTGATGAAACTGAATAACATCGGTGTACCCTTCAACCAAATAACAATTATTTTGCTTCGCAATGGCCTGTTTTGCCTGAAAAATTCCGTAAAGCACTTTACTTTTATGGTAAATATCACTTTCTGGAGAGTTTAAATATTTTGCCGCTTTTTTATCATTTGTTAAAATACGTCCTCCAAAACCCAAAACACGCCCCGACATACTTTCAATAGGAAACATAACACGCCCCTTGAACCTGTCAAACGGACGATCTTCTCTTGCGATTGTTAAACCTGTACTTTCCAGAAACTCCAGTTTGTATCCTTTACCCAAAGCTTCTTTGGTAAGGGCGTCCCAGGTTTCCGGCGAATAACCTAAGCTAAATTTTCTGATGGTTTCATTGGTAAAACCTCTTTCCTTAAAATAAGAAAGTCCAATTGCTTTTCCTTCTTCTGAATTGAGAAGTGTTTTATGAAAATATTCTTTAGCAAATTCCGAAACCAGATACATGCTTTCACGGACATCAGTCATCGCTTTTTCAGCATCGGTCTGCTCCGTTTCTTCAATTTCTATATTGTATTTTTTCGCCAGGTATCGAATCGCTTCGGGATAGGTGAACTGTGAATGTTCCATCAGGAATTTGACTGAATTCCCTCCCTTTCCGGTACTAAAATCTTTCCAGATTCCTTTTGCAGGTGATACCATGAACGACGGAGAGCGCTCATCTGAGAACGGACTTAAGCCTTTGAAGTTACTTCCGGCTCGTTTTAAATTAACAAAATCACCAATAACCTCCTCTACACGAGCAGTTTCAAAAACAGAATCAATTGTACTTTGTGAAATCAAAACGTAAAATATTTATAAAATTTGAAGTCTGTAAAAGTACACAAATCCCCCATGAAATCAGGCAATTTTAAACAAAAAAAAGCGCTTCTTTCGAAACGCTCTTCTCACTAACTAATCAATTGTATTCTTAATTAAAATCAAATCTTAACCCCAATGAAATATTATTTTCTTTTACTGTATTGTTTTTAAACAATGGGTTCAAATCATACTTTACATACAAGCTCATTTCTTTGTATCCAATGTAAGAGCTCAATCCGTAAATAAAATTATTGACATTATAATCTCCTTTAATCGTGGTTTTATAATCTAAATCGTCCTGATCGTATTTTAGAATTTGTTTTGATTTTACATTGATTCCTGCATAACCTCCGATTCCAAAACGGAAGCTATCGTGGGTTCTGAAATAGGTTTTTCCGTTGCTTACTTTTGGTCTTGAAAAGTCAAACTCTAAATGAATTGGCACTGCGATGTACACATTTCTAAAACGGGATTCATCTAAATGAATCGCATTGGTTTGCAATTCTGTCTGGTTTCCATTGACTACAAAATATTTATTATCTCTCGGGCGAATATTATTATACATTAAAGACAATCCGTATTTGGCATGCAACAAGTTATCGTTTTTCATTAACCTGGTGTTGTAGGTAATACCCCATTCGTAAAAATGCGATCCTGTAAACCTATATTTAGAATCCTGTAATTTACCATCAACCATCATATTATTCAATCCTGCTGCAAATACAAATTGTGATGTGGTTCTTCGCTCACCGTGGATAGAATCTTTACTCCAGCGTTTCGTATTCCAGCGAATGGTATAAATACGTGAAGAATCCTGTTCTTTGATCTTCCCGTCAACTTTTTGCTGTACCAGATCACTTAGTTCGTTTTGTGCTGCCGTTACTTTTTCTTCGATAATTACCGCTCTGGCTTCTGCCAGTTCTTTTTTGCGCTTGTCCGCTTGCTCATGAGTAATTTTCCCTTCGGATAATTGCACATTTACAGCTTCAACTTCTACTTTCAAATTTTCTTTTTCTTCTTTGGTAACCTTTTCTATTTTATGGGCTATTTTTTTAGCTCTTGATTCAAAAGTCTCCTGTCCGAGTACTTTACTCACAAATAAGAAGACTAAAATAACGAGGTGAATGGTAAATTTTTTCATGACTGTTTTCTTTTTAAAATTGATTGTTGATTGATGATTTATACTTTATTAATTTGATTCGGAATTGGCATTAAAAGCCTGCCCGACAGCTGTCGGAATTATGAATGTTGATTTTTGATTTTTTGATTTTCCCCCAACCCGAGCGCTCCGCATTGGGTCTTGAAACTTTATTCCTGCTGGTTTCGATTGGCCAAAGCCACTTTTACCGCTTCGTAATTTTTATTGACTTTTGTAATTACTTTTTCACGAAACGACAGTTCCAGTTCGCCATCGACCTGATTCAGCAAGTCACTGGCATTGACTCTTAGTTTTGATTTTGGTTTGACCGAATTTTCAGCGACAACCGTTTTTTCTGGCGATTGCAACAGCTGCTCTACCGTTTCTTTTTTAGGCTGCTCCCCAACTAAGGTCTGGGTAAGCGTTGATTGTTTTTTGGGATTGTTTTTGATGATGATTGAAGACTCCGCTATTTGATTTGATTCATTTTTAATGGTTTTATATGGTTTTGAAATTTGATGGTTTTCTGGTTTAATTGCATTCTTAACTTCTTTTTCTTTTGAAATTGCTACTGCATCTTTAACCGCCTCCTGTATATTTAAAGCCGGTTGTACAACAGAATCTTTTTTTGCATTTTCTTCAATGACAATTGCCTCTTTTGGTGTTTGGTCTGCATTTTTCTTCTGATTAAAGAAGAAGGTTCCAACCAGTAAAAACCCAACCAAACTTGCCGCAACATACATCCATTTCTTTTTCCCGGTTTGTCGTGAACGAAGGTCAATCGTTGTTTTCTTGTCCTCAGCAACACTCAGCATCGCATCCAATCGATCCCAGGCTTTGTCGCTTGGTTCTATTTTACGCTGATTTAGTTTTTCACGGAAATCCTTTTCAAAATTATTCGGTTCCATTATCTTGTCTTTTTAAAATTGTAATTTGTGTTTGCAGCATCTTTCTGGCGTGCGATAATTGCGATTTCGATGTCCCTTCATTAATCCCTAACATCTTGGCAATCTCATTGTGTTTGTATCCTTCTATGGCGTATAAATTAAAAACCATTTTATAACCGTCGGGCAAAGCATCAATTAAAAACTGAATCTGATCTATCGAAAACTGGCTGTCAATTGCATTGAAACTTTCTTCGATGTAAATTTCTTCTTCACTAAATTTTACTTTTTTCTGAACTCTCAAATAAGAGATACATTCGTTCACCATAATTCGCCTGACCCATCCTTCAAAACTTCCTTTATGTTCAAATCTGCTTAAATTTGTAAACACTTTCATAAAAGCAGTTATCATTACATCTTCTGCCAGTTGAATGTCTTTTATATACTGTCGACAAACACTTAACATTTTTGAAGAAAACCGACTGTATATTTGCTGTTGTGCCTGTCGATTATTATCGACTGCCAACCTTATAATTTCAGTTTCTTCCTGATGTAGGTGAATAATTTTCATTAATAAGCATTTGGTTTTGGTTTAGTAACAGACTTCTATTAGCATAGACGCATAACGTTTTAAAATGGTTGCATGAGAATAGAAAAAAATTCAATAAAAAAAATTCCAAATCCCAACAAACACAATTAAGTCACTGATTTACAACAAAGTAAATCAATTATCTAATTAACAAATTTCCTAATTATTTAATTAAAAAAAGATTATTTCTTTCTTTCTATAACGTAGTTTACCATTAAAACAAGGGCGTCTTTAAACTCAGAATCCGAAAAGTTCTCTAATAAAGAAAGTGCTTCCTGCTGAAATTGCACCATTTTTTGTTCGGCATAAGCCAATCCGTTATTCCCTTTTACAAAAGCAATAACTTCTTTGACGCGTTTTTTGTCTTTATTGTGGTTTTTGATGGAGTTTATCAACCACTTTTTTTCTTGCGGGGTACAAGTATTTAATACGTGAATTAAAGGCAAAGTCATTTTTTGCTCTTTAATATCGATTCCGGTTGGTTTACCTATGGCTTCTTCGCTATAATCAAATAAGTCATCTTTAATTTGAAAAGCCATTCCGATAAGCTCACCAAATTTTCTCATGTTTTCGACCTGAGCATCGTCTTCAATTACCGATTTTGCCCCAAGTGCACAACAGGCTGCAATAAGTGTTGCAGTTTTCTTTCGGATGATCTCGTAATAAACCTCCTCGGTAATATCGAGTCTTCTGGCTTTTTCGATTTGAAGTAGCTCACCTTCGCTCATTTCACGAACAGCGACAGAAATGATTCTCAATAAATCAAAGTCACCATTGTCTATAGAGAGTAAAAGCCCTTTGGATAGTAAATAATCTCCAACCAAAACGGCAATCTTATTTTTCCAAAGTGCATTGATGGAGAAAAATCCACGACGACGGTTACTATCGTCTACGACATCATCGTGTACTAAAGTAGCCGTATGAATAAGCTCAATTACAGAAGCACCACGATACGTTCTCTCGTTTACAATACCTTCAGAAACCATTTTAGCGGTTAGAAAAACAAACATCGGACGCATTTGTTTCCCTTTTCGGTTTACGATATAATAGGTGATACGATTCAACAAAGCCACCTTTGAGGTCATCGATTCATGGAACTTTTTTTCAAAAAGTTCCATCTCGTTAAAAATGGGCTGTTTTATTTGAGAAGTAATATTCATTTCGATCCCAAATATACTATTTTAAATAAAAAAACCCCGTGTATTTTACATTAGTATATCAATAATTTATACACTAATGTAAAAAAACGGGGCGAAACATTCTATTAAGTCCGATTTGAATTTAGGATTGAAACGATATTGGCAAAAAAATCAATTGTATTGTTTATTTGCTGAAATAAACTCGATCTATCCCTCTTTGTTGGCCAGCTGCCCACAAGCCGCATCGATATCTTTTCCGCGACTGCGACGTACTTTTACAACTACGCCAATATTTTCGAGTGCTTTTATATAGGCCAGTATCGATTCTTCTGAAGCTTGCTGAAATTCGCCATCATCAATCGGATTGTATTCGATCAGATTGACTTTACACGGAACATATTTGCAAAACTTTACCAAAGCATCAATCGAAGCTTTGTCGTCGTTGATACCTTTCCAGACTACATATTCGTACGAAATTTTATTTTTGGTTTTTCTGTACCAGTATTCCAGTGATTCTCTCAAATCAGCCAGCGGGAAGTTTTTACTAAAAGGCATGATTCGTGCGCGCACTTCATCGATCGCAGAATGGAGTGAAACCGCCAATTTGAATTTTACATCATCATCGGCCATTTTTTTAATCATCTTCGGAATTCCCGAAGTCGAAACCATAATACGTTTCGGAGACATCCCTAAACCTTCCGGTGAGGTAATCATCTCAATGGCTTTGATTACATTGTTGTAATTCATCAAAGGCTCTCCCATTCCCATAAAAACGATATTCGAAAGGGGGTGATTGTGATACAAACGACTCTCTTTATCTATAGCAAGAACCTGATCGTAGATTTCTCCCGGCTCCAGATTTCGCATTCTTTTTAAACGTGAAGTAGCACAGAAATTACAATCTAAACTACATCCTACCTGACTTGAAACACAGGCAGTTGTTCTGGTTTCTGTCGGAATCAATACCGATTCTACCACTAAACCATCGTGTAAACGAACAGCGTTTTTTACCGTTCCGTCGCTGCTGCGCTGCATCGTATCAACCTTAATATGATTGATTACAAAATTATCCTCAAGCATAGAACGGGTTGTTTTGGCTACATTGGTCATGTCATCAAAACTGTGCGCTCCTTTGCTCCACAACCATTCATAGACTTGATTTCCACGAAAAGCTTTGTCATTATTAGCGACAAAAAAATCGCGTAACTGATCTTTTGATAAGGCTCGTATGTCTTTTTTCTCCATTTGCATGCTGCAAAGTTAATCACTTTTGTCCTTTTTTTGGGTTTTTAAAGTCATTCTTGTTTAAAAATCAATAACCGAAAAGGTCTTCTTGAAACTTTTTTTACCAAACACTACTGAGGAAGCTCATTTTTCCTTTCTATTATAAGCTTTAAATAAAATCTTTACCATGATTTTTATCAGTTCTTTTGCCATTCGTTCGTGATAAATTTGATCTAAGAAAAAGAAAGTAATTCGCTATAAAAACCAAGCTGAATTATCACCTGAGTTTAAATTTAACTAAATAAACACCACGTACAAATGAAAACGATTCAATCAATTTTATTCGCAGTAGTCATCACATTAGCAATACAAGTAAACGCTCAAAGAAAATATACCCTATCCAAATCAACTTTCGAAGTTGCAGGAACCTCCAACATACACGATTGGGTAATGAAATCATCAGAAGCATCCGGCAGCGCTTACCTGACTGTTACCGATTCGAAAATAACAGATATTAAAAATCTAACAGTTTCCTTATTAGCAGAAAGCATAAAAAGCAGCAAAGGCAGCATGGATGATGTGGCTTATGCAACGCTCGAAACCAAAACATACAAAAACATCAAGTATGTCTTAAAAGCTGCCGAGAAAGTAAACGAATCCACCTGGATTCTTACCGGAACCTATACCATCGCTGGCGTGAGCAAGGATTACAGAACCCAGGTAAGGATAACAACCTACAACAATGATACTTTTACATTACAAGGGTCCAACCGAATGACTTTTGCTGATTTTGAAATGACAACCCCATCAGCGGCTCTTGGAGTTGTTAGAGCCGGTAAAGAAATAACCGTGCTTTTCAATATTACCTTAACTGATTATGTAAAAAATGAAAATGTTTTAGTGGTTAAATAAGCCGTTCAGTGTAATAGATTTTAACACATAGCAACAACCGTTTTGTATTCATAAAAACAAGGTATCTCTCTTCATTTAAATACACCTACTTTTTTATGTGAAAGAAATATACTTTTTCGTTCCCTTTTTTGCCCCTAAGAGCTATTATGTTTCTATGTGTTAAATCTTTTCTATGAATTACTCATCAACGAGTTTATCAAACAATAATTTAAAGGCCGTCGATTAGAATTAAAGGAACAGTAGCATACGCTTGCCTTCTAAAAGTAAACTTCCTTAAAAAAACGAGTGCAACTTTTCAAAACTTAAATTTTTGGCACGAGAATTGTCTTGGACTCAAAAGGAAAATAATCTTACAAAGAGCTCAACAATTTTAAAATGTGTATCTTTATTTTTCAGCTTTATAACCTTTAAATTTTATCAATCTAAAAAATCAATTCATTATGAAAAAACAAATCTTAAGTCTGGCTGTTATCGCTTTATTAGCATTCGGTGTTCAATCTTGCGAAAAGAAAGAACCAAAACCTGCAGAAGAAGAATTAACTCTTGGTAACAAGGTTGACTCTTTAACCACAGATATTGAAGAAGTAAAAGACAGTGCTGTAAGCAAAACAGAAAATGCTGCCGAAGACGTAAAAGATGCTACAAAAAAAGCAGCTGAAGATGTAAAAGACGCGACTAAAAAAGGCGCTGAAAAAGTAGAAAATGCAGCCAAAGCCGCTAAAGACGGAACTGTTAAAACTGCCAAAGAAGTTAAAGACGCTTTGAAAAAATAGTCCCTTCTGATTCTAAAACGAAACCATTCGCTAACAACGAATGGTTTTTTTATACCCAAAAGCGAACCGATATTTTTGTATTTTTACACTCAAATTTAGAAGATACTACAAGATGCATTTTATTTCACAAGACCTCGAAGATTATATCGAACAACATTCTGAGAATGAACCGGAATTATTAGCAAAACTTAACAAAGAAACCTACCAGAAAATACTGCTACCAAGAATGCTTAGCGGACATTTTCAGGGGCGTGTGTTAAGCATGTTATCTAAATTGATTCGTCCCGTGAATATTCTTGAAATTGGTACTTATACCGGCTATGCCGCTTTGTGTTTGTGTGAAGGAATGCAGGAAAACGGACAACTTCATACCATTGACATCAAAGAAGAATTAGTAGGCTTTCAACGCAAATACTTTGACGCATCTCCCTGGGGGAAACAAATTTTCCAACATTTGGGTGAAGCTATCACCATCATTCCGACTCTGGATGTTAAGTTTGATTTGGTTTTTATTGATGCCGATAAAGAAAACTACCTGAATTATTGGGAAATGATTGTTCCGAAGATGAACAAAGGCGGTATTATTTTATCCGATAATGTTTTATGGAGTGGAAAAATACTGGAACCGGTTCATCCGAATGACATTAGCACCAAAGTGCTTTTAGAGTACAATTTACTCCTGAAAAATGATCCAAGAGTCGAAACAGTTTTATTGCCTATTCGTGATGGGTTGACGGTTAGCAGGGTGCTTTAGGAAAGGAACTAAGGTTCTGAAGCGCTAAGGTTCTAAGTTTTTTTATGGCTGATTGAATTGCCTTCAGCTTTAGCTGAAGGATAGCATAAGATTGAAGAAAAGGCTTTAGCCGAATTAAATGCAGTTTAATTCGGCTAAAGCCTTTTTGTATTTCTAAAAATATATTTCTCCAGCTAAAGCTGGAGACAAATCAAGAAAAAAACTTAGACCCTTAGCGCCTCAGAACCTTCAATTATATTCTATCAGAGACAATTCAACACAATAATTAAAACACTAAACAAATAAGGTTCTAAGTTTTCTCGAAAAAAAAACTTAGAACCTTAGTATCTTAGCCCCTCAGAACCTCCAAAAAAAACTACCCCGGAAAATATTGTGGTTTCAACCTACGGTATACCAAATAAAGTAAGGATCCGAAAAGCGCTCCAACGAAATAACCGGTCAGGATGTCTCCCGGATAATGCAATCCCAGGTAGATTCGGCTATAAGCGAAAATCAAGGGCCATAAAAAGAGGAACCCCAAATATTTAATACGATCTCGTAAAATGAAGTATAAAAAAGTAGCTACTGCCATAGTATTGGCTGCATGACCGGAGAAAAAACTAAATGATTGTCGGGTCTGTACCACACGAATAATAGTGTTGATATCAGGATTGTTACATGGTCGCAATCGCTGAACAGTGTACTTTACCAAATTGGTAACCTGATCTGTAAACGTGATCAGAACCGCTATAAAAAGCAGTAAATATAAGGTTTGTTTGCCTCCCAACTTTTTATAAATCAAGTAAAAAAACAATAGAAAAAGAGGAGTCCAATTCAATTGACTGGTAATAATCAGCCAAAGTTTGTCGTATGTTTCAGAACCTAAACCGTTAAGATACACCAATAATTCGGTGTCTATTTTTTGTATTTTTTCAAGCATATTATCTTTGGCGTTTTACAGGTCCTGAGATTAAATCAATGTCTTCTTTTACTTTGTCTATTTCTGTAGCGGTATCTCCTAATAAATTAGCAGAGTCCCCCATCAGATTACTTTTGGCATCATTAATCTGTGCATTGATATTCCCTGTTATATCTGTAAGTGATCTTGAATCAAGACCGTTAGCCTCAGCTCCCTTTTGAATTTCGCTTTTAATATCGTTAGTTGCATTTTTTAATTGTGCCATCGCTTTACCCATTGTACGGGCGATTTCAGGCACTTTATCTGAACCAAAAAGCATTAGTACTATAAACAGTATAAAAACTAATTCTCCTCCTCCTATACCAAACATATCTTTTATTTTTGTGTGTCACAAAGATATTAAATTTTGCAACGGACCGTTTTAAAATTTACTTAAAAAAAGAAATCGTTTATAAAGATTTCCGCTCCGCTAGAGCTTTTGAATACTGCTAAATTACATATCCTACAAACGTTTTGCTCCGCTGGAGCAATTTCAGACAAAAGAAAACAGTTCCTTTGTGAAAGATTTTAATTTATATAAAAAAAGGCTGTCTCATTTTTGAGACAGCCTTTTTTTGCTTATTCTTAATCAAATTTTGATTTTTCTTCTACTTTCGGCCAGCTATTGTTGGTTACATCAATATCGGCGGTCATTAATTTCGGATCGATCTGAATGCTTTTGATTGTTTTTTCAGTGGCATACACTTTCTTGGCGGTATCATTATTCTTTCTCCAAATTTGAGCCGGATACTGGTAATTCTCTTTTGAACCGTCTTCATAAGTAATCTCAACCAAAATTGGCATAATCATTCCACCCGGTTTATTAAACTCTACTTCATAGAAATATTTAGGCGATTTCAGGCTTGCTTTTTCCTCTGCTGTAAAAGTCTGACTAACGTAATCTGACAATAGTTTTACATCTTGCACTTTTAAAGCTTTTTTGCTTGAAGCGCTTACTTCAGCATTATCACCGGCAACTAAATATACAAAAGGTCCTTTATCAAATCCAAAACGTCCCTTTCTAACTTTAATATCTTTAATATCTGCTGTTGGTGTTTCAGAAACATAATATTGTTTCACTTCTTTGATTCCGATATCTACAAAATCTGTAGAATAAAACCATCCTCTGAAAAACCAATCTAAATCAACTGCCGAAGCGTCTTCCATAGTTCTGAAGAAATCCTCAGGGGTTGGATGTTTAAACTTCCATCTGTTGGCATATGTTTTAAAAGCATAATCAAACAATTCTCTTCCCATTACAACTTCTCTTAAAATATTAAGACCCGTTGCCGGTTTTCCGTATGCATTATTTCCAAATTGATGAATGGTTTCAGAGTTAGACATGATAGGCTCTAAAAATTTCTGATCTCCACTCATATATGGAACAATATTTTTTGCCGGACCACGTCTTGAAGGAAAGCTCGGATCACGCTCTTGTTCTGCCATATATTGTAAAAACGAGTTCAATCCTTCATCCATCCAACTCCATTGACGTTCGTCTGAGTTTACAATCATCGGAAAAAAGGTATGCCCCACTTCGTGAATTACAACACCAATCATTCCGTTTTTAACTTCTTTGCTGGTCACTCCATTTTCATCCGGACGACCATAATTCCAGCAAATCATCGGATACTCCATCCCCTGATCTTCTGCCGAAACAGATACTGCTTTTGGATAAGGATAATCAAAGGTGTGTGCGGAATAACTTTTTAAAGTGTGCGCTACCACCATTGTAGAAGTTTCTCCCCACAAAGGGTTTGCCTCTTTTGGATAAACAGACTCCGCCATCACGACTCTGTTTCCTATTTTTACAGCCATTGCATCGTAAATGAATTTTCTTGAAGAAGCAATTCCGAAATCACGTACATTTTTTGCACTAAATCTCCATGTTTTTTTCTTTTCCGAAAAACCTTTTTCTGCTGCCTCAGCCTCAGCTTGTGTTACAATTACAACCGGTTTGTCAAATGATTTTTGAGCCAGTTCGTAACGTTTTACCTGCTCTGGTGTGAAAACTTCGGCTCTGTTTGTCAATTCTCCTGTTGCATCAATAATATGATCTGCAGGAACTGTAATGTTTACATCAAAATTACCGAAAGGCAGTGCAAATTCCCCGCTTCCCCAAAACTGCATGTTCTGCCAGCCTTCTACATCATTGTAAACGGCCATTCTTGGATAAAACTGAGCAATTACATATAATTTATTTCCGTCTTTGTCAAATGACTCATAACCGGAGCGTCCGCCGCCCTCTTTTCTATAATTATTAACGTTGTACCACCATTTGATCGCCATGGAAATTTTCTCACCCGGTTTTAAAGGTGTTGCCAGGTTAATACGCATCATCGTTTCATTGATGGTATACGACATTGGATTTCCTTTGACGTCTTTTACCTCCACGATATTAAAACCACGCTCTAAATCTTTTTTCAAATACTTGCTTGAAAATCCATCCAAAGGCAAAACAGGATTGATTTTTTCACTTTCCGCCAAAGAGGTCTGACCGTTTGCTTTGGCCTGATTTTGATCTAACTGTATCCATAAATACTCCAGAACATCAGGAGAATTATTAGAATACGTTATTACTTCAGAACCATCTATTCTTGATTTTTTATCGTCTAATTCAATATCAATTTTATAGTCTGCCTGCTGTTGGTAATAGGCCGGACCCGGTGCTCCCGAAGCGGTACGAAACATATTTGGAGTAGCTAACAGATCGTACATCTGGCTGAATTTGTTCGTATCGTACTTCCCTTGCTGCTTTGGAGCAACTGTTTTGTCCTGAGCGATAAGCATCGCAGGAAAAATCAACAATAATGAAAGTTTTTTCATAAAATTTTAATGGTAATTTTGTCAGGGTGTGAAAATAACAATTTAAAATAATAATTTTATATATTATTTAGTACTTTAACAATTCTTTCCTCGAAGATTCTGTAAACAGAACACTTTTCTTACTGCCAAATGCTGTAATGTGTGTAATGTTCTGTTGTTCAGCATTCCAATCCACTAAAATCGTGTTCGAAATCTCGATGGTTTTGAATTTATCAATGTCTTTTATACGGGAATAACACACCAAAACATCGCTGGCCTCTACTTCTTTAGATAAAAAAGTAATAGGCTTTGACTGACCGTTTATTTTAATGCTAAAGTTTTCTGAAAGGTATCTTTTCAACAACTCTACATCCGCCTCGGTTTCTTTATCGGTTCCTACGAATGTTTTTTTATGGTATTTTTTCTCCATACCATTATTCAGGTCGTCAATAAAAATACGGGAAGTAATCTGAATCATCTTTTTTTCAGCCGCATAATTGACCTGAAAAACGCCCATATAAAACTTATGAAATGCAAAAGCTGTGAGCGACAAAAACAATACCCCAAGTAAAGGATAGATTACTTTTCTTTTCATTACTGCGAAACTTTCACTTTTTTAAATTCTCTGTTTTTATTGACTAAGAAATCAATCAATTCAAATTTTTGCTCCGGCTCAAGATGTTTTCTTGATTCCGGATCATTTGAACAATACATTAAAAACAATTCAATTTCATCTTCTTTTAATCCCAGCGTACCCGTGAAGAAATTTGTTTTAAAATTAGATCTTGAATATTCGATGAAAGCCATATCGGTTATAACCTCTTCTTTTACGTCCTCATTTTTAGAGAGCAGCTTTTTAACATCTTTAAAGATTCTCACGAAATCCATTCCGTACTTAATAGTCTGATCGGAATACATTGTAATATTTTTGGCTGTAGACTGTTTGTCATCCTCAAATTGCATGTCAGCATATTTCTGCGAACCTCCCCCAAGTGCTTTCACTTTAAGATCTTTATGCACCAAAACCTCTTTCAGCTCATTGCTTATCAGATTTAAGGGTACCGAAAGCAAAATTTCGGCACAGTCTTTTTCCGTCAGCACAATTTTTTTAGATTGAAACGCCAATCCTGTAAACAACAAGGTGTCTTTGGGTTTTGCCATGATATCAAACAATCCGCCTGAACCAATAAAGGTTCTGACATTGGCATTTACGTTCATTACATAACCGCTTTCAATGGCAAGCGATTTGTTTGTAACTTGTCCGTGCAATGGTTTTCTTGAGTTTTGTCCCAGTGCAATTTGACAAACCAGGCTTATAAGTAATACAGTTAGGCTATTTTTCATTTTCGAGAATTATTAGATATTTTCGGGCTAGATCGGTTAATAAAAACATACTCATTGTTTTGTTTTTAGTATCCAAAGATACGGCAAATTCAGCATCATCTACACAATATAATTGAAATCCTTTAATATCTGCTACAGGAATTTTCAATCGATCCGTATAATAATTTTCCTCAAAAAGATATTCCATTTTCCTAAAAAGCATCTCTTTCTTTTCGACATTAACTTCCTTTTTCAGCATTGCAGTTCGTCCGGAAATCTTATTGAGTAATTTGTCTACCGAAGTAGAAGTTGCCGTATACACTTTTCGTTCTGCGGCCGTATATTTTTTTTGTCCGTATGGAATTATCCCTAAATTTTCAGCCGTAATATTAGCATTCTCATTCACCACTACTTCTTTAAGCTCTACTTCTTTGGCTGTCATTTTAATCCGAAGCAAAGCTGAATTCATATCTTCCGCAGTAATCCTTCTTTTATAGCCCTCCAGATTTACAGCCGAAAACACCAAAACATCTCCTTCTTTTACGACAATCGAAAACATCCCGTTTGCATCTGAAACCGCCGTTACCTGAGTTGCATTATTGATAATATTTACCGCGTCAACCGAGGTAGACTGCTCGAAAATTTGTCCAAAAATTTCTTTCGAAGTTTTATTCTGCGTAAAACCCAACTGAACCAACAACAGCAGGGCAATGTATATGATTTTATTTATTTTCACTTGCAATTATTTCTTTATACTTAACAGCCAATTCTCCCAATAAAAACTCCGTCGAAGTTTTGTTTTTAGAGTTCAAAATCACCGTGAATTTATCATTATCTACTGCATAATATTCGAATCCTTTTACATATTCGAGAGGGATTTTCAAGCGATCCACAAAATGCTCCAGCGTAAACATTTTCTCTAAAAGCTTCATAAAAGCCTCTTTTTTCTCTACCACTGCTTCTTTTTTAAGCATGGCAGTACGTCCGGAAAAAAAATTCAATAAAGGATCAGCAGAAACAGAAGCTCCCACCATACCTCCTGCGCTTGCCGTCGCATTTAAATCGGTAGCCGTACGCAATTTTCGTTCGGCTGCCGTGTATGATTTTTGCCCCGCAGGAATAATTCCCAAAGAAACAGCATTGACATTACTGTAATTTTTTATGATGACTTCCTGCAACTGATGCATCACCATATTGAGTTTCACCGTAAAATTGATATCCGAAAAGTTTTCCGCCGTTAACACCACCCTGCTTTCTCTGAATAGTACTGATGAAAAAACAAGCTCATCACCCGCCTTGGCAGCTATTGAAAACGCTCCCGAAGCAGCTGTTGTTGTCATTACCTCTGTCCGGGCATTGATTACATAAACTCCTTCCAAATCAGTAGCATTAGAAGTTATCCTTCCGTTTAAAACAGCCTTGTCCTGAGCCTGAGACCAACCGATTTGCCCTAAAACAATAACCAAAAAACAGAGAACCTTATGCATCGATAACAATTTTTTAGCGTTTTTCTTAAAGCTGTAAAAATATCTTAATGTTCTCCAAATTTAATACTAAGGAGTTGGTAAAAATATGTTAATTAAACTCAACGAAGAGGCTGCAAAAAGAGAGTTTTTAATACCTTTAACCGGTTCAACCTGAGTTTAAATTATATGAAAAGCATTATCATTGCCAGCACTTCTACCCTTCACGAAGGCAGCTATTTAGAGTATCTACTCCCTACTTTACAATCTCATTTCAAAAACTGTACCAGCATCTTATTTATTCCGTTTGCCCGTCCCGGAGGCATCTCACATGATGATTATACCGCAAAGGTTTCAGAAGCTTTTGCCTCAATCAACATTTCTGTTAAAGGAATTCATGAATTTGAAAGCGCAGAAGATGCCCTGAAAAATGCAGAAGGAATTTTTACCGGAGGAGGAAATACTTTTTTACTGGTTACCCAATTGTACAAACACAATATCATGCAGCTTCTTTCTGAAACTGTAAAAAACGGAACGCCTTATTTAGGAACAAGTGCCGGAAGTAATATTTGCGGTCTGTCTATGCAAACCACTAATGATATGCCAATCATTTATCCACCAAGTTTTCAAACCCTGGGCTTAATCCCTTTCAACCTAAACCCGCATTACTTAGACCCGGACCTACAATCGAAACACATGGGAGAAACAAGAGAAACGAGAATTAAAGAGTTTCATGCTTTTAATGCAATTCCGGTTTTAGGCTTACGAGAAGGCAGCTGGCTGGAAGTAAAAGGCGACAAAATTACCTTAAAAGGAAACCTGCAGGCTCGTTTGTTTCTACAAAACGAAGTTCCAACAGAATTAGAAACAGAAAGCGATTTAAGTAATCTGAAGTAAAAATTCAATCTTTATAAATCCCAATTTTTTTAAATTCCAAATTCCAATTTTTCAATCAATTAGATGTAAAGATGTGGAATTTGGATTTTTTTTCTCCTTACCTAACCCAAAAAGAACGCAGATAACGCGGATTCGTTTCACGAAAACGCTGATAAAAACGGATTCTCTAAAAGAATACAAGTTATCCTCAAACGAATAACATAAAAAATCCGCACTGATCCGCGTTTTCGTGAAACGAATCAGTATAATCCGCGTATTACTTTTTTCAATTATGGCTATAAACAAAAAATCCCCAAACAAATGTTTGAGGATTTTTAAAGAGCGAAAGACGAGGCTCGAACTCGCGACAACCAGCTTGGAAGGCTGGAGCTCTACCAACTGAGCTACTTTCGCATTTACAGGGTGCAAATATAAATAATTTAAATCATTAAAAAAAATAAAAATCAAAAATTATTTAGCTTTGTTAAAAAAACCGAAACGATTAAATCTCGGTTTTTTTAGAGCGAAAGACGAGGCTCGAACTCGCGACAACCAGCTTGGAAGGCTGGAGCTCTACCAACTGAGCTACTTTCGCATTACTGTGGTGCAAATATAGAACATAAGTTCAGTTAAAAGCAAGCTTTTCGGTAAAAAAAATCAATAAAAATTCACATTTTTCGATAACTTATTTAAAATTAAAAAGTTATAACCTCAATTATTTTCCCTTATTTTTGGGTAGTTCAGCCAAAATAGCCTCAAAAGAAACTCATATTGTCCTTCACTCCATTTTCAGAAAAGAAAAATCAGCCGAAAATCGTATCTTTGATAGAGAAAATTAAAAAAATAACCTGTCAACAGGACTCATTTTATAACTTATTAGGGATAATTAATGGAAAATTGATTGAACAACTAGGTTTGCAGGAAGTGAAAATGTGAAAATTGTGAAATGTGGGATGTGAAATGTCATATGTGGAACTTGAAACTTGAAACTTGGAATTTGGAATTTAGAAACACTTCACTCAGTACATTATTTCGTAATAAAAATTTAATAAGAATTATTTCATTTTTTGAAAAAATCAAAGCTATATTTGCCGAAAAAATCAAATTCCAATTCAAGGATTATTTCAAAAAAGCCCTTATAGAAAAACGAATTTGAAAAGGCTTTCATCAAACATTGCAAAACCTACTGCAATGCCAACCAAGCCGATTTGATTTAATACCAAAACCGCCACTGTACATTTTACAAAAGAGCGAAGCGTCATTCCCCAGACAATTCTGTTCAACTTGAAAAACACTGGCGAGGATAATTTTACGTTTAAAAGAATATCGAATGAAGAATTTTTACTTCTTATTAGTAATATACCTGTTTGTTGGCTGCAAAAAAGACGCTCCAAAAATTATTCCCGTAGTTAAAAAAGCGACTCCGGCCATTATACTTACTGATGAAAGAAAGGTAAGCATTGACACCGCTTTTATTGGCACTTTTAAAAGCGAGACGCTTAAACAATTCTACAACTCCTCAGAGAATACCACCGTTTGGGGAAACCTAAAAAAAAGAACCTATGTATTGTCGCAATTGACAAATGCCGAACAGTTAGGTCTGGATCCTGAAGATTACAAAGCTTCGAGGCTAAAAAAGTTCGAAAGCAAAATCAGCACATTAAGTGATACTGACCTGGCCACCTATGACATTTTGCTTACTTATAATTTTGAAAAATACCTCAACCATCTTTATAAAGGAAAACTGGATCCTAAAAAGCTCTACACCGACTGGGATTTAGAAGAAAAAACATTTGATGTAAACAATGTACTGATAAAAGCTTTCAATAAAAACAAACTGGACAGTATTGTTGACGGTATTCAGTCAAAGGCATCTCCTTACAAACAGCTGTTAAAAGCACTCGAAATCATCGATACTTTCCCTGATGACGACATCCAAACTATTGAATCAGCCAATAAAATTGTCTTAAACGACACCAATACCGCTTTAATTAACATCAAGAAAAGGCTTTTGTACTGGAAAGACATGACCGGAAAAGACAGTCTTACGTCTATTTACGACCAAAAAACTTTTGAATCGATTAAAAAATTTCAGGAAAGACATGGTCTGGCTGCTGACGGAGTTATTGGTGTAGGAACCATAAACGCTTTAAACTTTTCGAAAGAAAAAAGAAAAAAACAGATCATTGCCAATTTAGAACGCTGGAGATGGTACACTACTGATTTAGCCGAAAATTACTTTATTATCAACATTCCCGACTACAGCTTACATGTTGTCGAAAGTCAGGACACCACTTTAGTCCGTAATATTGTAGTAGGAACAAGTAAACGAAAAACTCCAATTATCACTTCGAAATTGAGAACAGTCGTTTTTAACCCGACCTGGACGGTACCGCCAACGATTTTAAAAGAAGATGTGGTTCCGGCAATGAAACGCAATCGGAATTATTTAGCCAATAAAAACATTACGATTTACGATACCGCCGGAAACGTAATCCCACCCAATTCCTGGAACGAAAACAAACCCGGAAATTACCGTTATGTTCAAAGTCCCGGTTACAACAATGCTTTGGGTTTAATGAAAATTCTATTTCCAAACAACCATAGTGTTTACCTGCATGATACCAACCATCGCAATAATTTTGGAAGAAGCAACCGTTCTTTAAGTTCGGGATGCGTTCGCGTAGAGAATCCATTAGAACTGGCGCAGCATATTTTGGGTGATTCTACTTCTACAGATTGGCCTAAAGAAAGAATTGATACGATCATCGCTTCCAAGAAGACGACTAGTGTTCGAATTACAAAAAAATACGCCTTATACCAATGGTACTGGACAGCATGGAGCAAAAAAAATCAGCTCATTTTCAGAGCTGACATTTATAATTTAGATTCAGATTTGTACGCTAAGCTAAGAAATTAGCCTTTCTTCCATCGTGAAACTTCTGGATGGGTGATAGATATACAAAAGTGATTTGTTTTTTATGATTTCGATGATTTCTTTGGTCATCGCCATTGGAATTGCCGGACATCCCTGGCTTCTTCCCAATCGTTTGTTGTTTCTGATGAACGATTCCGAAACATAATCGGCGCCATGCATTACAACTCCTCTTTCGCGGGCGTTGTCATTAACTCCGTTCTCCAGTCCGTCCAGGCGCAAAGAAGTACCATGTTTTCCCTGATACACTTCGCCCGTTGCATAAAATCCTAGGCTGCTTTTGAAAGAGGAATTTGAATTTGAAAAATTAGACGCAAATTCTTCTCCGGTATTTCTGCCGTGAGCCACTAAAGAATTGAATAAAACAGTGTTGGTTGCCAGATCGATTACCCACAGACGTTTTGTGTTTGAAGACAAACTAAAATCGATAAGTGTCAGGATATCTTTTTGGATTATGCCTCTTTCTTTTAAGAGGTAAAAACCCTTCAGCGCCTCAGAAAAAGTTCTGAGTTCCGGGAGTGAAAAATGATTCGGATTTAAAGTATTGTAGATACTTTCAATTTTAGAATCAACAGTAAGCGTTTCAACTTTAGCGATTGCTTTCACAGTCGCTTTTTTAACTTCATTGGTGTTGTTTGAATCTTTACCAAAAGACAACAGCAAAAACACCAGTAACGGATAAATCTTGTAAATCATTGAATTTCTTTAGGTTAAACAAAGTTTGGGGTTTGGCAAAAGTATAAAAAAAATGTACCTGTCAAAATTTAAGTGGGTAAATCAGCCCTATTTTGTTGAAACTTTAACAGAATCAAAGTAATAAATTAGCATTTCGAGCAAAAAACAAATATTTTTGTAGGAGGTTTACCCAATGATAAGAATAAAAGCGGTTTTACGTACTTTTCTTGCAAAAAAGACAGAAAATTCATTTATTTCAATTAAAACTGTAACATTTTAAAAACAATCGTGTCTATTAACAAAAGCCGCTGTATTCATTTTTCGATTCTTAAAACCACATGAAAAAATTAGTTTTTATCAGCTTTCTTTTCTTTTCTTTTTGGGGTTATGCTCAAAAGAAAACACTGCAGGCTCAATTGATTAAAGAAAACATTTTAATTGATGGAAAACTTGACGAAGCTGTATGGAAAAATGTTCCTCCTGCTACGGATTTTGTAATGTACCAACCCGATAACGCTAAACCTATTCCCGACAATCAAAAAACCGAGGTTAGAGTACTGTACAACAATGATGCGATCTATGTCGCTGCAATGTTGTATGATGACCCCGCTAAGGTTTTAAAAGAGATTTCACAGCGAGACAATTTCGGAACGGCCGATATGTTTGGGGTCTTTATCAATGGTTTTAATGACGGTCAGCAAAATTTTGAGTTCTTTGTTTCGGCAGCTGATGTTCAGGGTGACTGTATTATGACAGATGCCAATGGCGAAGATTATTCGTGGGATGCGGTATGGATCAGCAAAGCGGTTTTAAACGATAAAGGATGGGCTGTAGAAATAAAAATTCCGTACGCTGCCTTACGTTTTCCAGGCGGAGACAAACAAACCTGGGGCATTAACTTTTTCCGGGAGATCAGACGGGAGCGTAAAAAATACACCTGGAATTTGATCGATACCAAAATAGGAACGTTTACGCAGCAAAATGGTAATCTGGAAGGAATCGTCAACATCACACCTCCTACCCGATTGTTTTTTATGCCTTATGCTTCTTATTATTTAAATGCCTCCGACGGTCAGAAAACATTCGCTACTTTAAAAGGAGGAATGGATATTAAGTACGGAATAAATGATGCTTTTACGCTTGACGCCATTTTAATTCCGGATTTTGGACAAACCAAATACGACGATCAGATTTTAAACCTGGGACCGTTTGAACAGCAATTTAACGAAAATAGAGCCTTTTTTACAGAAGGAACCGACTTGTTCAACAAAGGCAAGATGTTTTACTCCCGAAGAATTGGAGGTAAGCCCTCCATAGAAATTACTTTAAAAGACAATGAAAAAATAATTGAAGAAGTTCAGAATGTGAACCTCATCAATGCTTTAAAAATTTCGGGAAGAACCAAAAATGGCTTGGGAATTGGTATTTTAAATGCCGTTACCGAAAAAACTTTTGCTACTATAAAAGACACTCTTTCGGGCGAAACAAGACGCGAAGTAGCTGAACCGCTGACCAATTATAATGTTTTGGTTCTGGATCAGCGATTCCGCAAAAATTCTTCCATTACTCTTATCAACACAAACGTTACCCGAAACGGGCATTATAGGGATGCGAATGTAACGGGATTGGCGTGGGATTTAAGAACAAAAGCCAACACTTACAGTTTATCCGGTAATGTAAAGTACAGCCTGATTAACGATAGCGAAGACAAAAGCGGCCTGTTCAGTACCATTCGTTTTGCCGAAACCAGCGGAAACTATCGCTACAGTATTGGCTCAGACTATGTATCCAAGGATTTTGATCCTAACGATTTGGGGATTAATTTTTATACCAACTATTACAATTTTTACGGAAACGGAAACTATCGCATCCTAAACCCCACAAAACTCTTTAATACTTTCAAAGTAGACTATGATATGTACACCGAGTTTAATAAAGAATCCGGAAAAGTACAGGAAAACAGGATTAGTGCAGAAGTCAATCTTTCTACTCTAAAAAACAATTTTTATGGCGCCGGGTTCGACCTTTTTCCTTTACAGACGCATGATTATTATGAACCAAGAGCCGAAAACCGCTACGTGATCATTCCGAGAAAAGTAGAAATCTGGGGAAGTGTTTCGACCAATTACAACAAGAAATTTGCTTTGGATTTAAATCCATTTGTGATCTTTGCTGATGAAGCAGGCAGAATGGCGTACGGCGTAGATGCTGGACCAAGGTATCGCTTTAACGACAAGCTTTTAATTACCTATGCTTTTAGTTTTCTGCGAAGAAACAACAACAAAGGTTATATCGACGATTTTGACGATGACAACAATGACAACACTCCCGAAACGATTGTTTTTGCCAATCGGAATGTCATTACCTATTCGAACAGTCTGAACGGGAAATATGCTTTAAACAGTGCCATGACACTCAACCTTGCTGTGAGGCAATATTGGTCGTATGCCGAAAACAAAAACATACTGGAACTTCAGGACGACGGAACTCTATCGCCTTACCCGCAATATACCAAAAACAAAAACTCCAGTTTTTATTCCTGGAATACTGATTTATCCTATTCCTGGTGGTTTGCTCCGGGCAGTCAGCTTTCGGTTTTGTACCGTAACAATGGCGTTAATTTTGAGCGTATTATCAACAAAGACTTTAAACACAACATAACCGACTTGCTCAACAATCAGGCATTAAAACACATCTTTTCGGTAAGTGTGAAATATTTTATAGACTATAATGCTGTCAAAAATAAGATCAGAAAAAGAGCCTAGCGTGAATTAATTCTAAAATTTTTAGGGTTCTTTAACCAAATTATTATTTTTTAATAGGCTTCATTTTATTAACCGTAATTGTCACCGCGCTTTCTTGTCGATTTTAGAAATGACTTATCTTTGTAAAAAACAAAAACTAATGAACAAGAAAGTTATCCTTATGATTTTAGACGGTTGGGGAAAATCTCCTGACCCTAAAGTATCTGCAATAGACAATGCAAATGTTCCTTTTATAAATAGTCTTTACAAAAATTACCCAAGCGCACAGCTTCGTACCGACGGATTAAATGTTGGTTTACCTGAAGGCCAGATGGGAAACAGTGAAGTAGGTCACATGAATCTTGGTGCCGGAAGAATTGTATACCAGGATTTAGCCAAAATAAACTTAGCCGTAGCACATCAAACACTGGCAAAAGAACAAGTACTTATTGATGCTTTTACTTATGCTAAAGAAAACAATAAAAAAGTTCACTTTTTAGGATTAGTTTCTGACGGAGGTGTTCACTCTCATACCTCACACTTACGTGGATTAATTGATGCTTCACAGGAATATGGCCTGGAGAATGTTTTTGTTCATGCTTTTACTGATGGTCGCGATGTTGATCCTAAATCAGGGGCAAAATACATTCACGATTTAGAAGAGCACATTAAAGATACTCCGGTAAAAATTGCTTCAATCGTTGGCCGTTATTACGCAATGGATCGTGACAAACGATGGGAGCGTGTAAAATTAGCTTACGATTTAGTCGTAAACGGCATAGGAACTCCATCCAAAAATGCAGTAGCCAGTATTCTTGACAGTTATGCACATGATGTTACCGATGAGTTTATCGCACCAATCGTAATGGTTGACGAGCAGGAAAAACCATTAGCAACAATCGTTGAAGGCGATGTCGTTATCTTCTTTAACTTTAGAACCGACAGAGGTCGTGAACTTACCGAGGCGCTTTCACAGCAAGACTTTCACGAGCAAAACATGCACAAATTAAACCTGCATTATGTAACGCTTACCAACTACGACGAAACGTATCTAAATGTAAAAGTAGTTTACAACAAAGACAATATCACCGAAACTCTTGGTGAGGTTTTAGAGAAAGCAGGTAAAAAACAAATTCGTATTGCCGAAACCGAGAAATATCCACACGTAACCTTTTTCTTCTCCGGAGGAAGAGAAACGCCATTTGAAGGAGAATCCCGTATTTTGAGAAATTCTCCAAAAGTAGCCACTTACGATTTACAACCGGAAATGAGTGCCTTTGAATTAAAAGATGCTTTGGTGCCTGAATTGAACAAAGGTGAGGTAGATTTTGTCTGTCTTAATTTTGCCAATGGTGACATGGTGGGACATACCGGAATCATGAGTGCTGCCATTAAAGCCTGCGAAGCGGTAGATGCCTGCGTAAAAGAGGTTATCGAAGCTGCTCTTGCCAACAATTATACTACAATTGTCATTGCCGATCACGGAAATTGTGAAACGATGATTAATCCTGACGGAAGTCCAAATACAGCACATACAACTAATCCGGTGCCGATTATTTTAGTAGACAAAGAGCTGAAAAATATTCAAAACGGGGTGTTGGGCGACATTGCTCCTACTATTCTGGAGTTAATGGGCATACAGCAGCCTAATGCGATGACTTGCCATTCTTTGTTATAGTTTTTTAGTATTCAGTCTCAGTTTTCGGTCGCAGTATTCAGTTGCGATCTTACTGAATCTTCAATATAAACCCGACAGGTTTTAAAAACCTGTCGGGTTTGCTGTTTATAAAAAAAACAAGCATAAATAAGAGTTAAAATTTCTTAATCAATAGTAATACTATTATCTTTGCATGAAAAATATTTTTTTATGCAAATTATACTATCAAATATAAAAATGCAAGTCAACGAAAAGATCTATGTAAAAGATCCGGAAACATCTGCGTTGGGAAAAAAAATAATTGAACAGAGCATCCTTCTAATTGACGATATTGGTTTTGATAATTTTACATTTAAAAAATTAGGCGAAAAAATAGGTTCAAACGAAAGTTCGATTTATCGTTACTTTGAAAACAAACACAAACTATTGGTTTACCTGTCTTCATGGTATTGGAGCTGGATGGAATACAAACTGGTTTTTACGACTACGAATATTGCAGACAAACAGGAAAAACTAAAAAAAGCCATCACCATCGTTACCGAAAAAATCACGGACGATACTTCAACCGAACATATCAACGAAGCCATTTTAAACCGAATCATCATTGCTGAATTCACCAAAACGCTTCATACCAAAGAAGTCGATCAGGAGAACAAAGAAGGCTTTTTCCTCATCTACAAAAGGGTGATCAATCGGGTCGTTTCTATTGTAAAAGAAGTAAATCCTGACTATCCGTATGCCAAATCACTGGTGTCAACCATTGTTGAAGGAAGTTTACATCAGCATTTTCTAACGGATCATTTAAAAACAATTACCGATTGTAATGAAACGGTTACGACCACTCAATTTTACCTAAACCTTGCAGAAAACGTTTTGCGCTAATTATAAAAAAAACAGTATGACTCCTTTAAAAAGATTTTACCATTTACTAGAACTGGACAAAAAAGACATTTACCAGATTTTTTTCTATGCTATTTTTGCCGGATTAGTCAGCTTATCACTTCCTTTGGGAATTCAGGCCATCATTACTTTTATACAATCCGGAAGAGTTAGTGTTTCCTGGATCGTACTTATTATACTTGTAGTGGGTGGTGTGGCTCTTGTTGGCGTGCTGTCGTTCATGCAATTGCGTATCACGGAAAACTTACAGCAAAAAATATTCGTCCGTGCTTCTTTTGAATTTGCAGCCCGTCTGCCTAAAATAAAATCAGAAGAATTGTACGGCACTTATCCGCCGGAACTAACGAACCGATTTTTTGACACCCTTACGATTCAAAAAGGAACTTCAAAATTACTAACCGATTTTTCTGCCGCTTTGCTTCAGATTACTTTCGGAATTATTCTGCTATCCCTGTATCATCCTTACTTTATTGTGTTCGGACTTTTACTGTTCCTGCTTTTGTACTTTATTTTCAAATTTTCGTATAAATCAGGTTTGGAAACCAGTTTAAAAGAATCCAAATTCAAATACAAAGTAGCAGGCTGGTTACAGGAAATGGCCCGTAATAATTTTAGCTTCCGCAATGAACTGAATTATGATTTTGCGCTTCAAAAAAACAATTCAATCGTAGCGGGTTATCTTAACTACAGAGAGAAACACTTTAGCGTAATCAAAAAACAATTTACGCAACTGATTATTTTTAAAGTCATTATTACCGCAAGTTTACTATCAATTGGAGGTTACTTGGTACTGAGTCAGGAAATGAATATCGGGCAGTTTGTTGCTGCCGAGATCATCATTTTACTGGTGATTACATCGGTAGAAAAAATCATCCTCGGATTGGAGAGCTTCTACGATGTTTTAACTTCTGTGGAGAAAATCGGACAGGTGACTGACTTAGCTTTAGAAGAAAACTCCGAGTCTGATTCCTTAAATGATCATTGTTACAACAGCATCTCTTTAGAAACAGAGAACTTAAAATTCAAATTTCCGGATTCTCCAACGAATGCTTTAGATTCTATTTCGTTAAAAATCGACCAGGGTGAAAAAATTGTTATCGAGGGTGAAAATGGCTCAGGAAAAACAACTCTTATCAGGGTATTATCCGGTTTATTAAGACAAAGTTCAGGCGCTTTTTACATCAATGATGATACTTTTAGAAAAATAAATCTGAAACAATATCGCTCGCAGATTGGCAGCATCATTCACAACGAAACCCCATTTGACGGAACGATTTTGGAAAACATCACTTTCAACGATCCGTTGATCAGTACCGAAGATCTGAAATGGGCACTCGACGGTGTTCAACTTAGTCCGCTGATTAAATTGTTGCCTAAAGGTCTGAAGACCCATATTCACCCTGAGGGAAAACAGTTATCGTCTTCTAATGCTCAAAAAATCCTCTTGGCCAGAAGTATTATTCACAAACCAAAAGTGCTTTTCTACGAAGATCCGACAGATACGATGGACGAGAATGTTGCCAATGAAATTATCGATTTTATAACTTCTGAAAAGAACAAATGGACAATTATCGTTTCGTCTAAAAACCCTTATTGGCAAACAAAATCGACACGAAAAATTACAATGCAAAACGGTCAAATTATACTGGATCAAAAAAACAACTAAGCCATGCTAAACATCTCTGACAATAAAACAAAATTACAGCCGCTTGATCAATACGAGACAGTAAGAAACTTAAGCAACAGGCCACATTATAAAATTCTAAACCGAATCATCATCGCATCTTCCATTTTAGGAATCATTGCGCTTTTATTACCATGGACACAAAACATTTCGGGTTCGGGAGCGGTAACCACTTTAAAACCCAACCAAAGGCCGCAATCGATCCAGAGTGTGATTTCGGGACGTATTGAAAAATGGTACGTACAGGAAGGAGATTTCGTTAAAAAGGGAGATACGATTCTGTTTATTTCTGAGATCAAAGAAGATTATATGGATCCTAATTTGGTCGCAAACACCAAAAATCAGGTCGATGCTAAGAAAAACTCTTTGGAATCGTATGGCGAAAAAGTGACCACACTTTCGGGGCAGATTCAGGCGATCGAAAATGAAAAAAGACTAAAACTGGAACAAGCCAGAAACAAAGTCAAACAATCGCTTTTAAAAATAAAAAGTGACAGTATCGATCTGATTGCCGTAAAAACACAGCTGCGAATTGCCAACACTCAATACAACCGTTCAGTACAATTAAACAAGGAAGGATTGAAACCGCTTACGGATGTGGAAGAAAAACGTCTGAAACTACAGGATGTTGACGCTAAAATCATCACACAGGAAAACAAATACCTGACCAGCAAAAATGAGTACATCAACGCCAGAGTGGAGATTAACAGAATTACGGCAGAGTACGGCGAAAAAGTAGCCAAAGCAAGAAGCGACCAGTTTACAACACTGAGTAATAAATTTGATACCGAAGCACAGGTAAGCAAACTCGAGAATCAATACGCCAATTACAGCTTACGTAATGGCATGTACTACATCAAAGCGGTACAAGACGGTTACATCAACCGTGCTTTACAGGCTGGTTTGGGTGAAACGATCAAAGAAGGAACGCCAATTGTAACGATCATGCCTTCTCATTACGATATTGCTGTAGAAACTTACATCAGCCCAATTGACCTGCCTTTGATCAGAAAAGGAGAAAAAGTACGTGTTTGGTTTGACGGATGGCCTACCATTGTATTTTCAGGATGGCCGGATATGTCCTACGGAACTTTTGGAGGTACAGTTGTAGCGATAGAAAACTTTATCAGCGATAATGGTAAATACAGAATCCTGATCGCTCCGGATCCTAACGAAACAAAATGGCCAAAACAATTAAGCATTGGCTCCGGTGCCCAAACGATTGCCTTGCTAGACACTGTGCCAATCTGGTTTGAAATCTGGAGAACCCTAAACGGATTCCCTCCTAATTATTATAAAAGCGCTCAAAAAGTAACTAAAGAAAAAAAATAATGAGACCAATACTTATCGCTTTTCTTTTCTTGGGCTGTGCCGTTTTTGGCCAGCAGCCCTTCTCCAAAGAGCTCACCTACAATGAGTTTTTGGGATATGTAAAAAAGTACCATCCATTGGTTAAAAATGCTAATCTGGAACTAAGCAAAGCACAAGCCAATCTGATGATGGCCCGTGGTGGTTTTGATCCAAAAATTGAAGTAGATTTTAGCCAGAAACAATTTAAAGACAAAGAATATTATTCGATTCTGAACAGCAGTTTTAAAATCCCTACCTGGTATGGAATTGAACTGAAAGCCGGATTCGACAATAACGAAGGGGTTTACCTGAATCCGGAGAACACTACCCCAAATCAGGGCTTAACTTCTTTTGGCATCAGTGTTCCGCTTGGACAGGGATTGTTTATCAATCAAAGAATGGCGGACGTGCGAAAAGCTAAAATTCAGGTCAAACTGAGTGAATCGGAGCGAAAACTTCAGGCCGTTAGCATTTTGTACGATGCCTCACTTGCGTATTTTAACTGGAAGAAGAATTTTGAAGAAATGAAGCTTTACGAAATGTACAGCAAGAATGCCGAAATTCGTCTGCAAGGTATTAAGTCGCTCATCACTCAGGGAGACAAACCGGCAATAGACAGCATTGAAGCCGGAATTATTGTAAAAAACAGAGCCTTGAGCCTTGAAGATTCCAAGTTAAAACTAACAAAAGCCAAACTCGAATTATCGAATTTTATGTGGCTGGAAAACAATATCCCGCTGGAAATTTCAGACGAGCTGGTGCCCGAAACAGCACTTGAATCAACCTTGCAGGAAACTTTAAAAACAAACGAACTGCTGCAAGGCGATACGAATTTAGAAGCCCATCCGAAATTAAATGCGCTGCAAAATAAAATAGACATGTTAAAGGTTGAAAAAGACCTGAAGCAAAACATGCTGTTGCCCAAAATAAATGTAGGCTACTCCTATTTGTCCGAGCCCAGATATGTTGACAAATACAAGTTTGACGATTACAAGATTGGTTTAGAATTTTACTTCCCTTTGTTTCTTAGAAAAGAACGCGGAAGTCTGAAATTAGCCAAATACAAACTTCAGGAAAATGAATTTGCATTGGCTCTGGAACGAACACAGCTGACCAACAAGATAACTGCACAAAAAGTAGAAATCAATTCACTAATCAAACAAAAAAAACTGGCCAAAGATTTAGTAGACAATAACACCGCCATGTTAAACTCAGAGGAACGATTGTTCTCTTTTGGAGAAAGTTCTTTGTTTCTTATCAATACTAGGGAAAACAACCTGGTTAGTGCCAAACTGGCTTCAATCGCTTTGGAAAACAGGTTTTACATCTCTAACTCAGAGTTGTTCAAAATCATGGCCAATCCTCAATAATTTTTAAATCTTAGGAGTGATCTAACGGATAAAGCGTTTGCTTAAATAAGGATAGATCACTTCTGAGGTTAAATTTGGTGTACTTACTTTAACACATAGAAACATAAGTGCTGCAGCTTCAAAAAAGGCGTTTCACTTTAAATAAAACGCAGAGGACTATGTGGGAGATATATATTGCTTTTGGATAATTTCCTCTCGCAGATTTAGCAGATTAGGCAGATTTTTTAATCTTTCTAATCCTCTTAATCTGTGGCAAGTATTTTAATACATCTACACCTAAAATCTATAAATCGCATCCAGCAGGCTAAACCAGATAATGATACGTCCACTCGACGGCATAAATCACGAGTCCGATAAGACCTCCTACCAGCGTCCCGTTGATTCGGATGTATTGCAAATCTTTACCGATTTCCAGTTCTAGTTTTTCCGAAACTTCTTTTCCATCCCAGCTTTTTACCGTAGAAGAAATTAAATCCCCTATCACTTTTTTATTGTTCAGAAGAATAGAAAGCAAATCATTCTTGATGAAATTATTGATTTTGTCAATCATCACCGCATCTTCTTTTATTCCGTTTCCGAAACCCTGAATTAAACCCGAAATACTTTTCTTAATCGACGATTCATCGCCCTTTTTCAAATCAGTTGAAATCGATTCTTTGATTTCATCCCAAATTCCGTTAACATAATCCTGAACCTCTTTTTTGCCGGCAAAACTCAAAATCATGGTATTGATCTTTACCCGCATTTCTTCTGAATTCTTTACCTTGTCTAAAAAGTCATAAACATACTCGTCAATTTTAAGTCTGATAGCACTTCCCGGATGTTTTGCCTCGTTTAAAAAATCAGCAAGACCATTAAAAACGCCTTCAGTAATGCTTTTATCGGCCAGACCAAAACTCAGAAACGGGGTTGACTCTTTTACTTTTTTCCGAATCAGATCTTTATTATTGCTCAGTTCTGTACTCATAACATTCAGCACGTTGGTCAGCAGCTCGTCCTTCACATTCCCTTTCTGCAAAGGTTCTAACGCCAGCGCTACCCAATCGCCAAAATTAACAGCCTCCAGTTTCTCTTTGAACTGAGTTTGAATAAATCGTTTGATATCTTCATCTTTTATCGTTTTTAAAACTCCGGGAATAATATTTAAAGCCACCACACTGGCAATTTTATTGGCATTATCCTCCTGCGAAAGCCAATCGGAAGCTTTTGTTGCGAAATTAAACTCCTCCAATTTTATCTCGAGTTTCTCGCGATTCAGAAATTCTTCGGAAACGAAATTCCCTAAGTTTTCACCAATTTCATTTTTCTTAGTCGGAATAATTGCAGTATGCCAAATCGGGATTCCCAGTGGATGACGAAACAAAGCTACCACAGCAAACCAATCTGCAATTCCCCCCACCATCGCGGCCTCGCTAAAAGCCTGAAGCATGGGAATCTTAAAATAAACTGCTATCACAAATAAAAGTACTGCAAAGCCTAAAAGCGCTAAGGCATTCCGTTTCATCTTATTTAAAGCTCGCTTTTTGGATATATTTTCAGGATCAATAGACGTTTCCATAATTATAGTAGTTTTAGACTTTTACTAATTTACGGCTTTTCTGCGAACTAGTGATTGCTATTAATTCTCTGCTCGCCACGAATTCACGATTTTCTATTTGTAAACTTTACGCATAAATATTGATTCGTGAATTCATGGCTCATTTTTAAACGCCTGTTATTCCTTTTAATTCGTGAATTCGTGACGAAAAATTTTTAGCTAAAAAATAATATTAAAATTTGTACTTTTGCCAACTGAAAATCCGAAATTATGATTATTGTAAAATCACGTGAAGAAATCGAATTAATGCGCGAAAGTGCTTTGATCGTATCTAAAACATTAGGAATGATTGCTTCTGAAATTAAAGAAGGAGTAACCACATTATACCTGGACAAGCTAGCTGAAGAATTCATCCGTGATCACGGTGCTGTTCCGAGTTTTTTGGGATTGTATGATTTCCCGAATTCGCTATGTATGAGTCCTAACTCTCAGGTTGTACACGGAATTCCGAACAATACGCCCCTGAAAAGCGGTGATGTTATTTCGGTAGATTGTGGTGCATTCAAGAATGGATATCACGGTGATCACGCCTATAGTTTCGAAATTGGAGAAGTGGCTCCTGAAGTTAAAAAACTTCTGAAAGTAACTAAAGAATCTCTTTACGTAGGAATCAAAGAATTTAAAGCTGGAAATCGCGTGGAAGATGTTGGAAATGCGATTCAGAAATACACTGAAGCTCACGGTTACGGAGTGGTTCGCGAATTGGTAGGACACGGTTTAGGGCAAAAAATGCACGAAGAACCTGAAATGCCAAACTACGGAAAACGCGGCCGCGGAAAACTGTTTGTGGAAGGAATGGTTGTGGCCATCGAGCCAATGATCAATATGGGAACAAGAAATATCAAACAACATAAAGACGGCTGGACTATTACAACTGCTGATGGAAAACCAAGTGCCCATTTCGAGCATGACGTGGCTTTAATTGACGGAAAACCAGAGTTATTATCGACTTTCCAATACATCTATAAAGCTTTAGGAATCGAAAGCAATGAAGAAGACGAATTCAGAAAAGTGCCGTTAGTTCTATAATTAAAATTCAACCCCGAATAAAACCCTGTGAAAAAATTATTCAAATTAGTTTTAAATACAATACCTCGTCCATTATTAATTCGTTTGAGTTATGTTGCCCGACCGATTTTGGCGCTTTCCTTAAAAGGAAGTAAATATACTGATCCTATTGATGGAAAAAGTTTTAGATCATTTTTGCCTTACGGATACGGAAAACAACGCAACAATGTGCTTTCACCAAGTACACTTTCTTTAGAAAGACACCGTTTGCTTTGGTTGTATTTAAACGATCAGACTGATTTTTTTACAGCACCAAAAAAAGTATTACACTTTGCTCCGGAGCAGGCTTTTTACAAAAGATTCCGCAAGCAGAAAAATCTGGATTACACGACAACTGATTTATTCTCGCCTTTGGCAGATGTAAAAGCAGACATTTGTAATTTGCCTTTTAAAGACAATGAATACGATGTTATTTTATGCAATCACGTTTTAGAACATATTCCGGATGACACAAAAGCGATGCGTGAATTATATCGCGTTTTAAAACCAGGCGGAATGGCGATTCTTCAAATTCCGCAAGACTTATCCAGAGCGGTTACTTTTGCCGATGATACCATCACCGATCAAAAAGAACGTGCGAGAATATTTGGTCAGTACGATCACGTGCGCATTTATGGCCGTGACTATTTTGATAAATTAAGAAGCATCGGTTTTATCGTTATCGAAGAAGACTATACCCATAAAATTTCACCTGAACTGGTAGAAAAATATTGTTTGGCAAAGGGCGAAATCATTCCGCTTTGCTTCAAACAGGAAAACTAATTCTTTCACCCTATAAGTGATACAAGTTCATTTAAAAAGAGTTTTCAAATTATTGATATTTTGAAAACTCTTTATTTTTTTGCCCAATCTCTAAATTATAAGCCAACCAAATCCCTAAATCTTGGAACCTACAAAATCATTTCAGTTTTGCTTTGACATCAGTTTTGAAAAAAACCTGAATGTATATATCCCAACAGCCTATATCATTGAGAATACCGATGATATTAAATATCTAGAAAAAAAAGCGAGTGCAGATGTACTTGAAAGTTTTGGAGTTCTTTTTGAAAATTTAGATTCCAATACAAAAAAAATACTGACGGCTTGTGACTCTTTAAAGCCTGATTTTATTTTCAGGAAATTCAGCGCCAAAATCAAATCGGCTAAAACAATTGCTGATTTACAAAAAGATTCCAAAATTGAATTTGCCATTCGTCAGCATTTAAAATTTAACTTAGAATCCTTTTACCATCTAATTGTAAAAGAACAATTTCCATTCTCTGCTAATATGAGTGCCGAAAAGGATTTTTATCGTTGGAGAGTCGACACAAATCCGTTAGAGTTTGAACCTCAAATTCAATTTGACAAACACGCCGAAGGCATTACTTATACTTTATCTTTAAAAGAAGACGAAACCACATTTCTACCAATGGATAAAAATGCGGATATTCTTTTGGACGAACCGGGCTGGTTGATTATCGATAAAAAATTAGGGCGTTTGAAAGAACTTAATGCTAAAAAACTTTCCCCTTTTTTAAAGAAAAAATCAATCGAAATACCTTCAAAATTAGTGGACAATTATTTTAAGAATTTCATTCCTGAAATAGCCAAAAAAATCGATATTGAAGCGACTGGTTTTGAAATTGAAAGTCGTGACAAAATTATTTCGTGCACGATTCAGCCTGTTTATGATTTCTTTAAAAACTGTTATTACCTCAACCTTTATTTTGAGTATAACGGTTATTTATTTGACGCCAGTAAAACTAAAAAAACACATTCATTTGTCGATTTCAGCATTCCGAATGAGCCCAAAATAATTCAGTTTAAACGAAGTACTGATGAAGTTTTATATACAAATAAATTACTGGAAATTGGTTTAATAAAAATCAAAAACGAATTATTCGGATTGAATTCAGATACTGAAATACATGATCCTTATTCTAATATCCAATTTGTTATTGATCGCAAAGAAGAGTTAGAAAATTCAGGGTTTATAATCCATAATTTGAAACTGGAAAGCAAAGAGATCATTACAAAAAATCATACGGTTACGACTTCAAAAGAAGAAACAAAAGAAGATTGGTTTGATATTAAAATCATCATTTCTATTGGGGATTATACCATCAACTTTAGCGAAATCATTCCAAATATAAAAAGCAAGGAAAGACTCTTTTTACTGCCTGACGGAAACTACTTTCTGATTCCTTTAGAATGGCTTAGTAAATATGGTTCACTGGCAAAATTAGCCCGAACAGAAAACGGAAATGTACTTTTGCGTAAAAGTAATTTTACCGCTTTAGACACCATTCCGGAAATTGAAAGCGAGGTAATTGCTAAGGCCGAATATCAATCTTCTGATTTATTAAAAGCCACTTTAAGACCTTATCAGATTGACGGAATAAAATGGCTTCTGGGCCATTTCAATTCAAACCTGGGCGCCTGTCTTGCGGATGACATGGGGCTTGGAAAAACATTACAGACTTTAGCTGTACTGGTTGCTGTACAGGAACAGTTAGGTTTTACGACCAAAACCACAAATTTTGATTTGTTTCAAAATGAAACTGTTATTGAAAGAACTCCCTTGAAAGCTTTGATTGTACTGCCTTCTTCGCTGGTTTTTAACTGGTACAATGAGGCCGCAAAATTCACACCTCATTTTTCGAAAATGCAATACATTGGCAACGACAGAAAATTGCTCTCGAACCGACTGGAAACAACCGATTTGGTTTTTACGAGTTACAGCATCCTTCACCGTGATATTTCAATTTTAGAAAAACACAACTTCCGTTATTTGATTTTGGACGAAAGCCAATACATCAAAAACAGAGATTCTAAGATTTTCAAGGCCATTAACAAAATAAATACAGCGCATAAAATTGCCTTAAGCGGTACACCTATCGAAAACTCCTTAGACGATCTCTGGTCGCAAATGCAGTTTATCAATCCTGATATTCTGGGTACTTATGCTTTTTTTGCAGAGAATTTCAAAACTCCGATCGAGAAAAAACAGGACGAAAATAGTTTGGCGGAGTTAAAAAACCTCATCCAGCCTTATATTTTGAGAAGAACCAAAGAGCAGGTTTTAAAAGATTTACCTGAATTGACAGAGCAAATTTATTACTGCAACATGGATGCTGAGCAGGAAAAATTATATGAAAAAGAGAAATCAAAAGCACGTAATTTTTTACTCAAAACAGACGGTTCAAGTCCCGACAAGATTAGCATTATCAATACTTTGATGAAGTTAAGACAGCTGAGCAACCATCCCAAAATGGTCGATCAGGATTCAGAAGTGGATTCCGGAAAATATATTGCCGTAACCAATTACCTGAAAAACTTAGTGAAAGGGAAACAAAAAGTGATCATTTTTAGCTCCTTTGTAACCAATTTGAATTTTTACACAAGTTGGTGCAAGGAAAACAAAATAGATTTTTGTGAAATTACCGGTGAAACGCCTTCGCAAAAAAGAGAGCAGCAGGTTAAATTGTTTCAGGAAAAAGAAAATCCGTTGTTGTTCTTTATTTCGCTCAAGGCAGGAGGTGTAGGACTGAATATCACCAAAGCTTCCTATGTGCTGTTTTTAGATCCGTGGTGGAATCCTTTTGCTGAAAAACAAGGGGTGGGAAGAGCGCATCGTATCGGGCAGTTGAACAAGGTGAATGTGGTTCGGTTTATTTCAAAAAATACCGTAGAAGAAAAAATAATCAAACTACAGGAAAACAAAAAACTACTGTCGGATTCCCTTTTGGAAGAAAGCCATATCAGCAACGAAATCGAAGCCAATCTGGAATATCTTCTGGGTTCCTGATCCATTTGTTTTCAAAACCTCTAAAATAGCATCTTATTACGTTCTATAAAATTGTTATATTTACAATCTTACAACCTAATAAGATGCCGAAAAAATTGTTTAAGAATCTCTTTATATTTTTATTTTTTGCTTCAGCGACAGCTCAGGAAGTACAAACCGAAGTAAGCCCTCCTTACAATATTAAAACCGTTTCGTTTGTTCAGAACGGCGGCAATGTGGTTCCGATTTTCGAATTAGGCGATACGTTTCAATTTCAATTTGATGATTTGTTTGGCAATGAAGCCAATTATTATTTTGAAGTGATACACTGCGATTACAACTGGAAACCCACCGAGATTCCAAAAAATGACTATATCAGCGGCTTCGACAATCAGCGCATCACCGATTATTCGAATTCGTTTAACACACTTCAGATCTATTCGCATTACCGACTTCCTTTTCCCAATCAGTTTACCACCCAGTTTCGAATTTCGGGCAATTATATGCTCCGAATTTTAAACGAGGATAAGGAAGTGGTGCTGTCCAGAAAATTTATTTTATACGAAAATCGCGCTACAGTGGCAGCTCAGGTAAAACGAAGCCGAAATCTCGCGAATATTGACTACAAACAAAATCTGGATTTTTCGATATCGTCTAACGATATTGTTTTTCAGACACCTCTGCAAAATATAAAAGTCCTGTTGTTACAGAATGGAAACTTTAATACGGCGATCAAAAATATCCCTCCACAGTACACCATCGGGAATCAAATGGTATACAAATACGACCAGGAAACACAGTTTTGGGGTGGAAATGAGTTCCTGTATTTTGAAAACAAGGACATCCGTGCAGCAAGTACCAATGTCGCAAAAGTAGGAACCAGCAACGATATTTATAATTCTTATTTGTTCACGAATCTGGCAAGAGCCAATCAAATTTACACCAACAATCAGGATGTAAACGGAAACTTTGTGGTGAAGAACATCAATGCTTCGAACAATGAAATTGAAGCGGACTATGCCTGGGTATATTTCAGTCTGTCTGCCCCTACTTTCAGATCTTCAAACAAAGACATTTATATCAGCGGAATGTTCAACAATTACAGTTTAGTTCCGGAATTTAAAATGGATTACAATTCAGAGAAAGGTATTTTTGAAAAAGCAATTGTGATCAAGCAGGGTTTTACCGCTTTTCAATATACGGTTGCCGATAAAAAAGGGGTGATTGATTATGAAAATGCGATCGACGGAAACTTTTATCAGACTGAAAATGAATACACCATACTGGTTTACTACAGAGAAAGTAACGATCGCTATCAAAGAGTTATTGGCAAAGGAAATGCCAGCTCGGTCAACATCATAAATTAAAACATTGTTAAGGATTTAGGCGGAAAGATTTTTTTTCGTAGATTTGCAACTATAACGCACACATATATACTACTTTAGTATGGTTTCTCAGATAACAAGAGGCATAAAAATATCTGTTTTGACTAGTTTTGAAGGTACTTACTTCAAGAACTACAAGATTCACTTTGCTTTTAGCTATGTCGTTACAATCGAAAATCACAGCAAAGATTCCGTTCAGCTGACTTCTCGTCACTGGGAAATTTTTGACTCTTTAAACGACCTTGAAGTGGTTGACGGAGAGGGTGTAATTGGCAAAAAACCAGTTTTAAAACCGGGAGAAAATCACACCTATAGTTCAGGCTGTTTGTTATCATCTCCTTATGGTGCCATGAAAGGTCATTTTAATATGATCAATTTTACTACTACAAAAACATTCAAAGTTATTGTTCCTACTTTCAGAATGTGCGCTCCTTTTGCCTTAAACTAATTTAGAATAAAATACTTTTTAAGTTTTTTGGTTATCGAAACATCCAAACTTTGTGTATTTAAATAAAAGTCTTTATTGTGGGCCATAAATTCTTTTAAACTACTATTTTCTTTCCAAAGTAAAACTTTCCCGTTTAAAGTGTCAGCTCCTATATACACGAGCATATTTCCTAAAAACAAATCTTTTTCTAAAGGTTTTATCTGAATGGAGAATTGAGAATACGAGTTGTTTTTTTCAACAAATTCGGCTATTAGATGATTCTCTGCATTACTGATTCTTCCAATTCCTTTAAAATTTTTGTTATTTATTTTAAGTTTGATCTCTCCTAATTTATTCAAAATCTGAAAAGAAATCGAAATAAGATAATTATTCTGATCCATAAAAAAGCCCAGATAATCTCCAATCAAAAATTTAACGATTTTTGCCCGACTTAAAGAAACAGACAAATCTGACATTTTTTGCGGTAAAATACCCTCTACTTCCATTCTTTGAGAATGAAGATAGTAATAGAAATCCGGATTAATTTCTTTGCTTCTTACTTTTTCATTTTGCGATTCCAGATTTTCAACCAATTCAAAAATTATTTTTCCAACTACAGGATTGTTATGTCTCGCAAATCCGCAATAAGCTCCCAGCAAAACTGGTTTTGTCATCATATTATTTCCATAAAACAGATTTACGAAACACTCTTTATTCAAATTTGAATTTTCTTTATTAAAATAAAAAGACAGCGCATTTTCTCCAGTTGAAACACATTTACCATAATAATTATAAAAAGAAGGCTCAAATTCTTTCTCCCAATACAGAATCTCCCATGAGGCTGTTTTCATTTTATAAATCGTAAACTTCGATTTTATATAGTATTGCTTATCTTCTACATAATATCCTACATAATATAAAGTTTCGTCTTTGACAGCGATACTGTTATAATTAATTTCTTCTAATTGTCTTAATTCATTACTTATATGCGGAGAGTTTTTTAAATAGTCTTCATAACTTTTATATCCTGCAGCAACTATCAGTAACGAAAGATATTCCCGTCCTAATGTAATGTCTTTACCATGTCCTTTTTCAATATCTTTTATTTTATTATAAAGATACTTTCCATTAATCCAGTTTCCCGTTTTCTCTATTATAAACTTTTTAAGATTTGGCATTTCCTCATTGTATTTTCCAAAACCATAAAGTTGAAAAACAGTAAGTGTCTTTATTTCGATTTCATAATATGCTGAAAACGAAATTAATATTTCCTTATGAAGACTTAACAAAAAATCATTCGACAAATTAATACCTCTAACACTCATTTTTATTGACAATTACATTAATAAACCAAAAATACAATATTCCAGTTTAATTCCAATTAAAAAAAAGTAATCTAAAATAAACAGGAATAATTATTTTCTAAGAGGAATACCGATACTTTTAGCAAAAAAACGATTACTAACCTAACCAACTATTCAAATGAAATTTTTATTATTAATCATTTTATGTTGTGGTCAAATAGTTTTGAGCCAACAGAAAAAAAACATCGGAGGCCGCATAACCGATGATTTAGGTTCCCCCATTTCGGGCGCTTCTGTAATTGAGAAATCAAATCCTGAAAATGGAACCCTTACAGATTTTGAAGGTTTCTATACTTTACAACTAGACGAAAGCTCAAAAGAATTGGAAATCTCTTCAGCAGGGTTCAAGAGCAAAGTAGTTTCTATTGAAGGTTCTATAGTAAACATCACTTTAGAACAAAACGAAAATGAACTGAAGGAAGTTACGATTAAAGGATTTGGCTCTTTGGCCAGTAGAGCCAGAGTAAGACTGCAATCGATACAAAGTTTGCCGGAAACGACGGTTGCCGTAAATGCACAAACTATTGAAGCCAATGGAATTAATAATATCCAAACCTTTACCTCTCAAATTTCGAATGTAACTTTTAATCAGGCACAACAACCCGGAGTTAACTTTCTTACCGTAAGGGGGATTTCACAAATACGAAATGGAGAATCTCCTGTTGCCGTTGTGATCGACGGAATGACATTACCCGATGCAAGTGCTATGAATATGTCATTATATGATTTAGAATTACTGGAATTTGTAAAAGGTCCGCAAGGAACTTTATACGGAAAAAACGCCATTGCAGGAGCTATTAACATCACAACTAAAGACCCTACAAATAAATACAAGAACAAAATTACACTCTCGACAGGAAATGGGGGTTTGTATGGCGCAAGATTTTCATCTTCAGGGCCACTTGTAAAAAATAAGTTTTATTATAGTGTATTGGGTGGTTATAAGTCATTTGACGGACTCATAAACAATACTTTTTTAAATAAAAAGGTGGACTTTTCTAAAGAATTTAATATTCGCGCAAAACTAAAATATGTGTTTAACTCGCAATGGTCTGCAACCTTTGTTCAGGACAATTTTAAAGTTAAAGCTGGCGGAAATTATTATGTTACCAAAACAGACATCTTTAAAACGTCTATTCCTCCTCTCGCAGACAACGATTATTCCCACGAACCTTTTAGTGATGTTATGGGAGACTCAAAATTATCTAACTCTTTAAGCAGTTTAAAAATTGAAGGAAATTTAAGTAAAGTAAAATTTCAATCGGTGACTTCCTTTAACGCTACCAGAAGATATTATATTGGAGAAAATGACTATTCTCAATATGCCTTCAGCAAGGTATCACAGGATTCTGATTCTGATACTTTTAGTCAGGAATTCAGACTTACTTCTAAAGATTCTAAAGACTCTAAATTTAATTATACCGTTGGAACCTTATTTCAGAACAGTAAACGCTACTTAAACACTTCGACTTTTTTGAATAAAACGTTTTACGAAGGCGGTTTTACAGACGCTTCTGCAGCAAATGCCAAGTACGACACCAAACCTTTGGTGGGTAACAACGATGATAATACGATCAAAACATTTGCAGCATTTGTTTTTGGTGATTATAAAATAACTTCAAAATTAACAGCATCAGCCGGAGTACGTGTTGACAATGATCAGCTCGAAAACAAAGCACATATCTCTAATACAGTTTCCAAAAACGACATCACCGTTTGGCAGCCTAAACTTTCCTTAGCTTATCAATTTTCTGAAACTGTTTTAGGCTATGTAAATTATGGAAAAGGATACAGAAGTGGCGGATTTAACTCGGCCAAAACGATAAAATTTGAAAAAGAGTACAAACCTGAATTTACAAATAATTACGAAATTGGTCTTAAAACCAGCTTTTTGAATAACCGAATCATTTTTAATAATGCTTTTTATCAAATCAATTTCAAAAATCAGCAGCAATATACCTTTATTCCCCTTACCCCTTCTGTACTGGGTATTTACAATCTGGACAAAGTAAAAATATCCGGATTTGAATCTGAAATAAAATTTAAAGCGACTAATAACCTGGACTTTTTTACAAGTTTAGGCTTTAATAATGGTAAAATTGAAAAAGGAAGTTACAACCAATTAACGAATGCTGCGGCTTTTGATTATGCTACTTATAAAACAATTGACATTAGCGGAAACACATCTCCATATACTATAAAAAGCACTATTCAGGTTGGTGGTAATGCGAATTTTGCATTGAGCGAAAAATCAACTTTAGGGTTTTATGTAAATGCAGATCATAGAGGGGAACAATTCTGGGATTCTCTTGAACAATACAAACAGGAACCTTTTACCCTTGTCAACGCCAGAGTAAATTTAAACCTCAGCAATTTTGGATTAACCCTTTGGGCAAATAATATTTTTAACACAAAATACAATACCGAATTTTTTCCTACGGCCGAGTTTGGCTTTAACAATTTAAGATTTCCAAGTACTCCAGCTACTGTGGGCTTAGATTTATCGTATAAATTCTAATCAGAACCAAAAATCATTTTATAAAAACCCAATACAACATCATATGAGAGTTGCAACAGACATAGGAGGAACTTTTACCGATTTAGTTTTCTTTGACTATGACAAAAAGAACAAAGAAGTTACCAATGTAAAAGTATCAAAAGCAAGTACAACTCCTGGGGAGTTTGAAAAAGGAATTCTAAATGCTATAAAAAAAATCGAGCTAGATTTAAGTACAATCGAATTTTTTGCTCATGGTACAACCGTTGTAATTAATGCAATTACAGAACGAAAAGGTTCTAAAACGGCCTTAATTACAACACAAGGATTTAGAGACGTTTTAGAAATAGGCAGAGGAACAAGACCCGATTTATACAACTTCAATTTCAAAAAAGAAGCTCCTTTTGTAGAACGTTACCTGCGTCAGGAAATACAAGAACGCATTAATTATTTAGGCGAAATTGTAACTCCTCTAAACACAGACAACATCGATGATTTACTGCATTATTTTATTGATGAAGGTGTCGAATCGATAGCCATTTGCTTATTACATGCCTACAAAAACCCTATTCATGAAAAAAAACTGTGCGAAATTATAAAACAAAAATACCCGCAGATTCAGGTTATTGCATCACACGAAGTAACAAGAGAGTGGCGCGAATATGAGAGAACCAGCACAACTGTGTTATCTGCTTATGTTAAACCTATCGCCACAAAATATTTAAATAATCTAGCCCATCACCTTCAAAAACAGGGGTACCATCATAACTTGTATATCATGCAATCCAACGGCGGCATAACAACGGTTGATGATGTAAAAGCAAACCCTATAACACTTATCGAATCGGGTCCCGCAAGCGGCATGCTTGGTGGAGTTGTACTGGGCAGAACTATAAACAAACAAAACTTAATTATTTTAGACATTGGTGGCACAACTGCAAAATGTTCTTTGATTGAAAATGGAGTACCAAAAATTGTAACGACTTATAATATCGAAAAAACAAAAACACAAGCCGGATTTCCCATCTTAACCCCTGTTATCGATATTGTCGAAATAGGAAATGGAGGCGGTAGTATTGCCTGGATAGATTCCGGTGGAAAAATGCGGGTTGGCCCTCATAGTGCTGGTGCAAGCCCGGGACCTTCTTCTTATGGAAAAGGAGGAACTTCGCTAACTACAACAGATGCCAATGTAATTTGCAACAGAATTCACAAAGACTATTTTCTTGGTGGTGAATTAAAACCCGATTTTGACAATATAGAAAAAGCAGCAGCACCACTTCGAAAAGAATTGGAGATGTCTACTGTAGAAGTTGCAAGAGGTATTATTCGCATTGCAAATTCTAATATGGTTAATGCTTTAAAAAGTGTTTCGGTCAATAAAGGATACGACCCCAGAGACTTTTCTTTGGTTGTTATTGGAGGCGGAGGCCCTATGCATGGTGCTTACTTAGCTGAAGAATTACAAATACCAGAAGTAATTATCCCCCTAAATGCAGGTGTGTTTTCAGCATTTGGCATGTTGATGTCTGACCTGAGAAGAGATTACATTCGTACAGATGTTTTAGATTTAAAACAAAACAACCTGAACTCGCTTCAAAAGGTTTTTGACGAAATGGAAAAGGAGTCTATCCATGCTTACGAAAAAGATAACTACGAAAAAGAAGTCATTCATTTTGAATATTATTTAGACTTAAGGTATAATGGTCAGGAGCATTCTGTTAAACTAAAACTAAATGATGTAAAAAAGCTAAACCTTAAAGAAATCCAAGATGATTTTCATCTCTTACATCAAAAAAGATACACTTTTAAACTTGAGGATACTATTATCGAAATTGTAAATTATCATTTAGTTGCGGAAGTAAAAGTAAACAAACCTCTCATTGGAAAAGTTGAAGCAAAAAACACCTCTGTTGAAGATGCATTAATCACAATAGAAAATGTAGATTTTGACCAGCAAGGTATCTTCTTAAGTCATTTTTACGACCGGGAAAAACTAAGTCCAAATATGGTTATTCAGGGCCCCGCAATTATTGTTGAAAACTCAACTTCAACTGTAATTCCTCCCAATTGTGAATGTAGTGTTGATGATTACGCAAATATTATTATCTGTAAAAAAAATAAAAAATGAGCTTAGATAAATTCACTTCCGATATCATTCAGGATTCATTAATAGCTATTGGCGAATCTATGTTTGAAACTATTCAAAGAACAAGTATGAGCCCAATTATATATGAGGCTTTAGATTATGCTGTTGGCATTACAGATGGTGATGGAAAACTTTTGGCTCAGGGAAACGGGGTTATTACTTTTCTTGCTGCCATGAGCCTTGTTGTTGAAGAAACATTAAAACAATATAAAGACGCCCCCCTAAAAGAAGGAGATGTTATCATCGCTAATACTCCCTATGTTGGTGGTGGAACTCATTTATCTGACATTGCTATCATTACGCCTATTTTTTATCAGGGAAAAAGAGTCGCCTTTACCATAAACAAATCTCATTGGACTGATATTGGAGGTACAAACCCAGGATCTGTTTCTACTGTTTCTACCGAGATTTATCAGGAAGGATTACATTTTCCTTTTGTAAAAATAAAAGATCAGGGGGTCCTAAATGAAAGTTTGATCAAAATGTTGGAAGTAAATGTCAGACTTCCAAAAAGTACTTTGAGTGATCTTTATTCCTGTATTGCCGCCAATAATGTTGGAGGAGACAATATTATCAAACTTATCGAAAAATATGGTTTGGAAGCTTACGAAAAAGCCGCTGTTGAATTTATGGAGTATGGTGAAAGAATAAGTTTGCTGGAGTTACAAAAAATTCCGAATGGCATTTACAAAAATACGGGTTGGATAGAAAATGATGGTTTCGGGAATGGTCCTTTTCCTTTAAAATTAAAAATAGAAATTACAGACACTAGTATGATTTGTGACTTTACCGGCTCTCACGAACAATTAAAAGGTCCTTTAAATTTATCCCGAACAGGTTTGGAAACCGCTGTCAGGGCAGCATTCAAATCTATTACTACACCTACTCTACCGGCAAACAATGGTTCATTTTCCCATGTAAAACTAATCTGTCCGGATAATACAATGGTGAGCGCAAGTGCCCCTGCCGCAACTTCTGTTTATTATGAGATATTTCTGGCTGCCATTGATTTACTTCTAAAAACATTAGGTCCTATAGTACCTGACAAACTACCTGCGGGACATTTCAGATCGGTATGTGTCACCTACATTTCAGGTTTTCACCCTGTAACCAATGAATTTTATGTACAAGCCGAATCGTTGTCAGGCGGATGGGGAGCGAGTGCTTTTAATGATGGCAACAAAGGTCAGTTTTCTTATGCCCACGGAGAATCTTATAATATTCCGGCAGAAACCAGAGAACGCAAGTATGGTATTATGGTTGAAGAATATACTTTTCATAACGAAGGTGGCGGTTATGGCGAATTTCAAGGAGGAAACGGACAGTATCTTACTTTTAGAGTTTTATCCGATGAAGCGTTTTTAACCGGTGCTTTTTTAGGATATTCGATTCCACCCTGGGGGCTAAATGGAGGAAAAGAAGGAAGTTATAATTATTTTACAGTAATTAGAACAGACGGTACGATAGAAGATTACAATATTGTAACCAACGTAAAACTCAATAAAGGAGACAAAGTAAAATTGGTCACTGCAACCGGCGGAGGATATGGTAATCCTGAAAACAGACCCATTCAAAAAATCGAAAAAGATTTAAAAAACGAATACATTACCAAAGAGCAAGCATCAGAACATTATAATTACAAGTAAAAACAGCGCCGATCCACTAAAAATCAGATTGGACTAAAAATAATTGATTATGGAAATAAAAAATCTAACTTTCCCAAAAACCGGAGAGTATTATATGAAATACATTTTTGAGAAAAGCGAAAGTAATGTTCGTGCATCTTGTGGATCTGTGTTTCTGAAAAAAGGAGAAATTCTTCCGTTTAAAACCTTAGATTCACATGAGTTTTCTTTATTAATCTCAGGAAAATTACTCGTTTATACACAAAGTGGAGAAAAAGTAGAAATGAACGCAGGAGATTTAATCTACATCAATAAAGAAGAAATCAGAGAAACCGAAACTCTTGAAGATTCTGAGATATTGTTTTTCTTATTTGTCTAAACTTATACGACAACTTAACATTCTAAAGTATTTCACTTCTGTTCCGGTAAAGGAGGTTGCACCCTATAGAAAAAAGCATCTTATTTCAATTTTTGATTGCCGTTTCCAACGGATACCCTCTTAATTTCTTCAAAAACACACTATTTTATCGTTATCTTAATCACAAAATTATCAAATTATTAATTTATCCTTTGTACTTTTGTACGGCTTTAGATTATTCGTAACAATCAAATCATCTAACCCTTAAATTGTCTAATTATCTAATTTTAAATAACATGCTAAAAGGATTCTTTCACGTACCAAAAGCGGTAAACGAGCCGGTAAAAGGATACGCACCTAATTCACCAGAAAAAGCAGCAGTACAGGCAGCTTACACTACTTTGTGGAACTCTAAAATCGACGTGCCGTTATACATCGGAAGCGAAGAAATCAGAACTGGAAATACAAGAACAATTTCAGCTCCTCACGATCACAAACATATCGTAGGAACGTATCACTTAGCTGAAAAACAACATATCGAAAAAGCAATTGCCAACGCTCTTGAATCAAGAAAAGCATGGGCAAATATGGCATGGGAACAACGTGCTGCTATTTTCTTAAAAGCTGCTGAACTTATTGCAGGACCTTACAGAGCCCGCATTAATGCTGCAACAATGATTGGTCAGTCTAAAAATATTCACCAGGCAGAAATTGATGCTGCTTGTGAGTTAATTGACTTTTTACGTTACAACGTAGAATTTATGACTCAGATTTACGGAGATCAGCCAAAATCAGATTCTACAACCTGGAATCGTTTAGAATACAGACCTCTTGAAGGTTTTGTTTACGCCATTACTCCTTTCAACTTTACTGCTATTGCTGCAAATCTTCCTGCAAGTGCTGCTATGATGGGTAACGTTGTAGTTTGGAAACCAAGCGACAGTCAGGTTTTCTCTGCAAAAATCATCATCGATATTTTCAAAGAAGCAGGTGTTCCTGATGGTGTTATCAATGTTGTTTTTGGTGATGCTTTAATGATTACTGATACTGTATTGGCAAGCCGTGATTTTGCTGGAGTTCACTTTACAGGATCAACTCACGTATTTAAAGATATCTGGGCTAAAATTGGTGCTAACATTCACCACTACAAAACCTACCCAAGAATCGTTGGAGAAACTGGTGGTAAAGATTTTATCATTGCACACCCAAGCGCTAACGTAAAACAAGTGACTACAGGAATTGTTCGTGGTGCATTTGAATTTCAAGGGCAAAAATGTTCTGCAGCTTCAAGAGCTTATATCCCGCAAAGTTTATGGCCAGCTGTAAAAGAGCAATTAATTGCGGATGTGAAATCTTTCAAAATAGGTTCTCCGGAAGATTTTGGAAACTTCATCACAGCAGTTATTCACGAAGGTTCTTTCGATAAATTAGCAAGTTACATCGACCAGGCTAAAAAAGACGCTGATGCTGAAATCATCGTTGGAGGAAATTACGATAAATCAGTTGGATACTTTATTGAGCCGACCGTTATTGTAACAACAAACCCAAAATATACTACCATGGAAACCGAATTGTTCGGACCGGTAATCACGATTTATGTTTACGAAGATGCTAAATGGGAAGAGACTTTAGAATTAGTGGATACTACTTCTGAATATGCTTTAACCGGAGCAGTATTTAGCCAGGATCGTTACGCTATTGAAGTAGCTACAGTGAAATTGCAAAATGCTGCAGGTAACTTCTACATCAACGACAAACCAACAGGAGCCGTTGTAGGAATGCAGCCGTTTGGTGGAGCAAGAGCTTCAGGAACTAACGATAAAGCAGGTTCTGCATTGAACTTGTTGCGTTGGGCATCTCCAAGAACAATCAAAGAAACGTTTGTAACTCCGGAAGATTACAGATACCCATTCTTAGGTTAATTTGTTTCAAAGTTTCAGGTTTCAAGTTAGAAACTTGTCCCTATAAAAAAGCCGAATCTTTTCATTAAGATTCGGCTTTTGTTTTTACGGGATATTTTATTTCCAGGTTGGAACCTGTATAAAACTATCCGTGTACCATTTTACTTTTAAGGGTTCCTTCGCATCTTTAATTGTTTCATCACTGACCTCTTTTCCTGTTCCATAATTCAATTGTGCATAGGAGTTTTTATTCACATTGATCGAAACCAATAATCGGCTTCCTTTACTCAATTGTTTACTCACCAAATGTGTATTTGAAAAAGGCATGATTTCGATTTGGCCAGGCTTCAATAAATTCCTTTTTGTACTGTCTTTTACATAACTCGCACGTGCTATGAAATAAGACAAATGAAAATATTCCCCGTTTGGCATAACCTCATACAAAGTGACACCAAAATCCATATCTTTTTTATTGATACTCGCTTTTATCTCGGCTAAAAATGACCCGTTAACCAGCATTGGCTCTTTCAAAGGTGCACTAATAAAAGTAAACCCATTACTGGTCTCAATTTCTTTACGGATAACCGGGCTCGGGTAGTAATCATTGTTTTGCGTATTTCTGTCGGCAAAATCAACTTCCTGATACAGGTATTTGCTTTGCGCAGGCTTACTATCTTCTAACGCGTAAAAGTCACCCGACTTATGATCCGTCAAATACAATTTAATAAAACCATTGGCCATTTTATCCAAAGAAGGAGCGCTTCGCCATTCATTGGCTCCCATTACTTCATAGTTTATTTTGTCTTTCAGCATTTGCGGTTTTGCCCCGTTTTTCAGAATGTAATCAAACCACTCATAGGTTATTTTCCTCACATTGATTATCGCTGTCGAATCGACTTTGTAGTCATTCACAATAGTTTCTCCTCCGGTCTGGGAACCAAAATGGCCGTATGGCCCAATCACGACGTAAACCGGTGTTTTTGGATTGTACTTTTGAAGCTCTCTTGCAAAATACAAACTTGAATTCTGGGAATCATTATAATACCCGTCAAAAATTAAAACAGGGATATTGATGTGTGCAAAATCTTTCCCGTACGGCGCCATTTTCTGCCAGTAGGCATCAAAGGAAGGATGCGCCAGCCATTTCTGGAAAAACTTATTAGGAACACCATCAATACTGTCCATTTTTCTATAAGCAGCCCCTGTCTCCCACCATCTAAAAGTCATTCTTCTAAAACGCTGCCTGTCGTTTCCTGCCACCGTATCCAGGTATTTATTATTCCCTACATAAAAAGCCCATTCGTAATTGGGGTTTATAAAAACATTATTTTCCATAGGCAATCCCATTCCCGGCCGGCTGGCGGCAGAGGGCACGATCGTTTTAAGTGCCGGATGCATTTTTTTACAGGCTGCCCATTGTGTAAAACCATTGTAACTGCCGCCATACATCCCTACACTTCCATTACACCATTTTTGTTTACTGATCCAATCGATAACATCATAGGTATCTGTCGTCTCGTTTTCATACGGCGATATGGTATCCGGACTGAATCGTTTCCCACGCGAATAAGCCATAACACCCACATAATTATGGTCTGCTGCTGTTTTTAAGGAGGCAAGATCTCTTCCTTTCTCTCTGACATAAATGGTATGTTGATAGATCACGGGCTGCGGAGCAGAAACTCCTTTTTTTCGTACCACCATCGCCGATAGCAAAGCCCCGTCTCTGGTTTTAATCATCACACTGTCCTGAATGTCATAAGCGCTTTCCAGATCCTTTGATCTTGTCACGCTTGTCTGCTGCGCATAGGTGTTGATTATTGAAAAAGTAAAAAACACCAATTTAAGAATTAATTTCATTGCGTTGTTCGTTTTAAATAGTTCTGTTTAAATTTTAAAAGAAGCAGTGGTATCCAATCTGGGGTTTATTTTTCCGGAATTTTATTCCAAATACAACACACTGCGTCCTGCTGTTTTTAGTACCTCTAAAAACGGCTTCCTTTATGTAACCTCTCCTTTTGCTATAGCGATTTAAAAAGAATGAGTTTTTCTTTTTTAATTAAATCCCATTGAGATTTTTAAATTTCACGGCCTGACGGTTTGAAACTTCTAATCGTTCACCCGTTTTTAATTTCACTTCCAGTCTGCCCTCAGCGGTTCGGTTAACTTCCTGAATGTGATTGGTGTTTATAATTTCAGTTCGGTTTATTCTAAAAAAAACATTTTCATCCAGCATTTCTTCCCATTGACGAAGAGAGCGTCTTTGAAGCGCTTTTTTGTCCTGAAAAAAAAGTCGGGTATAATTTTCAAGCGACTCGATCAGGTAAATTTCGTCCAATTGAATAAAGAATCTTTTCTCACCATCCTTGATGAAAATTTTTCGGTCTTTTGCTGCAGCATCGCTTAAAGAAGGCTTTCCGGATAAAGCGTTTCTTATTTTATCGATTGCTTTTGCAAAACGTTCTTCCCTGATGGGTTTCATGAGATAATCTAAAGCATTTACTTCAAAAGCCTGCACGGCATATTCGTTGTAAGCTGTTGTAAATAATACTGCCGGCGCACTATCGAGTGACTCTAACAAATCGAACCCGGATTTCTCAGGCATCTGAATGTCTAAAAAAATCAGATCGGGCATTTTTTCCTCAATCAAACTCTTTGCTTCATCAGCATTTCCGGCCTCTCCTATAAGTACAAAATCGTCGTAGGACTGTAAGGCCCTTTTGAGTTCTTCTCTCGACAAACGTTCGTCGTCTACTATAATAACTTTTATCTTTTTCATGTTGATGGTAGTAAAATAGTTGCCAAAACTGTTTCGTCCTGCATTTCTTTAATTTCAAAAGAAGCTTTTCCTTTGTACTGCAACAGCAATCTCTCCCTCAAATTATTCAATCCGATACCGGAAGAATCCTTAATTTCTTTATTAAGTTTCCCCGAATTTTGAACGCTAATTTTTACAAGATCACTCTCCTGCTCTATTTTTACAGCAACAAAGCCTCCGTTTTTTCTTTTTTCAATTCCATGTTTAATCGCATTTTCAACCAGAGTCTGAATACTTAAAGGTAAAACCAAATGATCTGATAAAGCTGTAGCGACTTCAATTTTTACTTGCAAACGTTCTTCAAATCGTATTTTTTCCAATTCCAGATAATCCCTCACCAGATTAATTTCGTCAGCTAAGTGTACCAGTTGTCCAATATTATTGTTTAAAGAATTTCGCAACAGCTCAGACAAAAGATCAATGGCCCGTCTCGCCGAATGCGGATCTTCTAACACCAAAAACTTAATACTATTTAATGAGTTAAAAAAGAAATGCGGATTAAGCTGTGCGCTCAGATTACTTAGCTGTGCTTCTTTTACGATAACAGACAGTCGTGCATTTTCTTTTACGGTTTCTATCTCAAGTCTTGAATAATGATAAAGGTGATACGCCAGCACCCAAATAGACATCAATCTGGTACCCGTAATAAAAACCTGCAGCTGTGTTGATTGTAAAAACGAAATAAACGAAATGGAGGTGCTTTTTAAAACAAACAACCGCACCAGATACAGTTTTCCCACAATCAAAAACATATACAATAAAGAAAGTACCAAAACACTCCCTATGATTTTAGGAATCAGCTTTTTGAGACTTAATTTATTCCAACCCTTTTTTAAAGCAAAATTTCGATAAAAATGTGTCAATACAATACCGATACAGACATCCAGTACAAAATCGGCTATACCAATTGTCCACATAAAAGTACTTCCAAGGAAGGCCGAAACTCCCCAATACAAAGATGTTGCGGTCCACCCTGTGAGCTGAATTTTCCAATATGTCGATAATTTTGCCATTATTCTCAAGCCAAAAGTGATTATGCTGTAGTAAAGATATCCCTCTAACAGAGATTGAGCAAATAAAAGTACACCAGCGAAAGATAACTGAGGACGAATGACGTTCGTTCCTAAATTATGCCCTCTGAAACATCAAAAAGTCATTTTTTAGAGGAACCTCAACTCTTTTCTATTTTTTCCAACTTGTAGTAAAAACAATATCAATTCATTTTCAAAAGTATTAACCTACAAAAAAACATTGACGATTTATTAAAAATTAAGTTTTTTCTTTCAATTTTATTCGGATTTATTAAAGATAAAAACTTTGTCTTATCGTGATAGTTATATGTCTTCCTGTTACATAAAAAAAGAAAAACTCAACATAAATTTGCTCTATAATTGCGCATACAACGACCTAAATTTTAACTAAAAAACAAACTTCATAACCAATTATTACCCGACCTAAGCGTCAAAAAAAAGTAAATCAACCAACAAACCAAATTGACTTATGAAAAGCTTAAAAAACGCACCGCAGATTATTTTAAATTCAAAACACATCGGGCATCCTATTGATTTTACCTGGAACAAAAAGAAAATGGAAAAATTCCTGGATCCTTTAGAAGAAAATAAGGATCTCGAAAAAATATTGTCAAGTATTAATCATAAAGCAACGGTAGGGCTTAGTGCCGCATTACTGGAATGGATACACTGGCGTTTTGTAGGGAACAGAACCAGTATCAACGATACGGAAAAACGAATTGAAGCACTCTGGTATTCGATCAAAAATCCGGAATTAACAGATCCATTATTATTTGATACTAATTTTGACATACCGGCTTCAGGCCCTATAGATGGACCTTTGTGGGCTGCCCACATGGCCGTAAGAATGATTGATGTAAGGTACAGGAAAGGATCATACTTTTTGCAAAATGAAATTCTGGGACTTGTATTACTGGCCCGTCATATCACGCCAAAGAAGAAAAACTTTGACAAATGGTTCAATACGATCATTATACAATTAAACCATCTGTACCCTTGCCCTTACAAAGATGAAAATCTGGATGAAACCGACGAAAAAGTATACGATTCTAATAATGAACCTTTAATATGCCGTGATTTTTTCTTTAACCCTAAGTTTCAGTATACCATTGCCGCATCAGAAAAAGCCTTTCATAAATACATGCAAAACGTAAACCATAAAACCAATCCGTTTTTGCATTTGTCCAGAAAAGTTTCTTAATCATGACACACGGATTTAAACACAAAACCCAATAATGACGCTAAAACAGGCAGTCCTTATTGGGTTATTTTTTTCAGCAGTTAAGCTTTTAAACCGTAAACTTCAAAGGCAGGTGTACTACTTTTTTGGTTTCGAAAAATTCATCTTCAAAAATCGTTGACAAATCATACAAAGTGGCTTTAGGAAAAGAAGCCAGTTCTTCGGTCAGATCTCCACCTTTTAAATACAGAATTCCGTTTTTCAAGGTATGCTTATGCTGTTTCTTTATTTTATCTTTTATCCACGAAACAAAATCAGGCATGTTCGTTACCGCACGACTCACAATAAAATCAAAGTCGCCTTTTACCAGCTCTGCACGTTTTTGTTCTGCTTTCACATTTTTTAATTCTAATGCATCTACCACTCCCTGCACCACCTTAATTTTTTTGGCAATAACATCAATCAGATAAAAACGGGTTTCAGGAAAAAGAATGGCTAATGGAATCCCTGGAAATCCGCCACCAGTACCAACATCCAGAACAGTCGCTCCCGGTTCAAACTTCATAATTTTTGCAATTCCAAGCGAATGCAAAATGTGTTTTGTATATAAGGCATCAATGTCTTTTCTTGAAATCACATTGATTTTTTCATTCCAGTCGTGGTATAAAAAGTCTAATTTTTGAAATTGTTCGATTTGAAGATCGGTCAAATCTGGAAAATATTTCAATATCTCATCCATTGCTCTAATTTTTTAACAAAAGTACTACTTTACGATTGAAATATTTAACTCAATTTTGCAAATTGAAAATTTATAATAATTACCTTTGAAACCTATTTAAAATAATTATGAATAACACTGCGCCTACATTTGCTAAGCAAGACAATCTGAAGTTCTTCAGAACACTTAACTCACGAGTAAACAATTACTTCAAAGAGAACAACATTCAGAAAACAGGAAACTGGAAGCTGCATTTAAAAGCTGTTATTCTTTTTGCCGTTTTTCTAACGCCGTACTTTTTAATTCTAACACTTAATATGCCTTTCTGGGCGCAATTGCTGCTAAACATCCTGATGGGAGTTGGAATGGCCGGAATTGGAATGAATGTGATGCACGACGGAAATCACGGCTCCTACTCTTCTAAATCATGGATCAACAAAATCATGGGAGGAAGTATTTACATACTAGCAGGAAATGTGCACAACTGGCAGGTACAACATAACGTACTTCACCATACTTATACCAATATTCACGGTCATGATGAAGATCTTGATGCCGGAAGAATTATCCGCTTCACGCAAAACGCAGAATGGCGTCGTTTTCATAAATTTCAACACTATTACTCTTTCTTCTTATACGGTCTACTAACGTTTAACTGGGCTCTTACAACCGATTTCAAACAGATGAAGGATTATTTAAAAAGAAAACTATCCTACGGAGCACCACAAAGTCCAACCAAGTTATGGACGGTTTTAGTGATCACCAAAATAATCTACATTTTGATCTGGATGGCTTTGCCAATGATTTTAGGTGTAATATGGTGGAAAGTAGTTATCGGATTCTTTGTAATGCACTACACTGCCGGATTAATTTTAAGTATCGTTTTTCAATTAGCACACGTAGTTGAAGAAACTTCAAACCCTGTACCGAATGAAGATGGGGAAATCGAAAATACCTGGGCCATTCACCAATTGTACACAACTGCTAATTTCGCTCCTAAAAACAAAGTGATCAACTGGTTTACAGGAGGACTAAATCATCAGATCGAACACCACATTTTTCCAAATATCAGTCATATTCACTACGGAAAAATTGCTGAAATTGTGAAACAAACTGCCATCGAATGCAATTTGCCTTATCATGAATTCAAAACCATGAGAGGAGCTGTACTAGCGCACTACAAACACTTAAGAGACCTTGGAGCAAAACCAGAGTTAGCATAAAATAAGAAACTATTAATCATTAACCTTCCTTAATTAAAGTTGAAATTAAGGACATTCAAAAATTTTATAATGAATCATATTCTTTCAGACAGAATCAACAACTTAGCGACATCACAAACCTTAGCAATGGCTGCTTTAGCGCGTGAATTAAAAGCACAGGGAAAAGACATTATCAGTTTAAGTTTAGGGGAACCGGACTTTAATACACCAGATTTTATTAAAGAAGCCGTTAAAAAAGCAGTAGACGAAAACTATAGTACTTATTCTCCGGTAGAGGGTTATTTAGAATTGAGAGAAGCAATTTGCAAAAAATTCAAAAGAGATAACGGATTGGAGTACAAACCATCTCAAATTGTGGTTTCTACAGGAGCAAAACAATCTTTATACAATATTGCACAAGTAATGTTAAACGATGGTGACGAGGTTATTTTACCAGCACCATACTGGGTTTCTTACTTCGAAATCGTAAAACTTTCAGGTGGAGTACCGGTTGAAGTTCCTACTTCTGTAGATACTGATTTCAAAATTACACCAGCACAATTAGAAGCTGCCATCACACCAAAAACAAAAATGATGTGGTTCAGTTCTCCTTGTAATCCATCTGGATCTGTATACAGTCGCGAAGAGTTAACAGCTCTTGCAAAAGTCCTGGAAAAACACCCAAACATATACGTAGTTGCTGACGAAATTTACGAACACATCAATTTCTCAGGAACTTTCTGCAGCATCGGTTCTATCCCGGGAATGTTAGAAAAAACAATCACTGTAAACGGAGTTGCAAAAGCCTTCGCTATGACAGGATACAGAATTGGTTACATCGGAGCTCCTGAATTCATCGCAAAAGCGTGTGTAAAAATTCAGGGACAAGTAACTTCTGGAGCAAATTCGGTAGCACAACGTGCAACAATTACAGCAGTAGAAGCTGATCCAAGTGTATTGAACCACATGGTTAAGGCTTTCCATACCCGCAGAGACTTAGTAGTAGGATTGTTAAAAGAAATCCCAGGCGTAAAAATCAATGTTCCGGAAGGAGCTTTTTATGTTTTCCCTGACGTTTCTTCTTTCTTCGGAAAAACTTTAAGAGGAACTGAAATTAAAGATGCAAACGATCTTTCGATGTATCTTTTAGGAGAAGCTAACGTAGCAACTGTAACCGGTGATGCTTTTGGAAATCCAAATTGTATCCGTTTCTCTTATGCTACAAGCGACGATATCTTAAAAGAAGCCTTACGCAGAATCAAAGAAGCTTTGACTGCATAAATACCATAAAACAATAGCTAAAAGGGCGTTTTCGTTTGAAAACGCCCTTTTTTTTAGTCCATTAAAAGCGCAGCTATATCTTTCGTAATAGAAGTTGGAGAATTACACTCACAATTGCTTAAACCCACTACATAAATTTGTTCTTCCGGCTCATAAACCCCCATTGATTTAAAACCAAAGATGCTTCCCCCATGTTCCCGAACGATTTTATCTTTTACTTTTTCTAAATGCCAACCGTACCCATAATCAATATTTGTCCCATCGTTTAGCGTGTAATTTACAAATGCTTTCTTTGTAGAAGCGGGATTTAATAAGGTATTCGCATTTATTGCATATTGCCATTTCAGCAAATCATCAACAGTTGATAGTATCGAACCGGAAGCATACGGAATAGAAAAACTGATATAATTTGCATTTACATACCCCTCACGGTCGCGATAACCCGAAACCCTGTTTTTAATAATTTTATCATGGCTCGCATAATACGTATTTTCCATTCCGGATTTCTTAAAAATATGCTGTGTTACAAACGCTTCATAAGTTTGTCCGGATACTATTTCAATAATATACCCCAAAAGCACATATCCTGAATTACAATATTTGTATTGCTCACCGGGTTTAAAATCAGCGGGTTCATTCTTAAAAAAATCAACCAGTTCTTTTGGAGACAAATCCCGTCTGGCAATATCTTTTATAGTCTTCATACTCGTAAAATCCTTAATTCCGGAAGTATGTGTTAGCAAATGATGCAGGGTAATGGTATTGCCATTGGTTGGATAATCGGGAATAAACTTTGTGATTTCGTCATCAAGTTTAAGCTTTCCCTGTTCTGCCAGCATCAAAACAGCAACCGCCGTAAATTGCTTCGTCATCGATCCAATTTCAAAAACAAATTCGGGCTGCATTTTAACACCCATTTCTAAATTGGCCATTCCAAAAGCTTTTCGATACACTACTTTTCCTTTCTTAACCGCCAGAAAAACAGCTCCGGGATTTTCAGGTTTAAACTTTGAGGCAATTAATTGATCCATTTTGGTTTCCAAACTCTGAGCCGACAGTCCCGAACAGGCCATTATAAATAGAACAATAAACGATTTTAAGAAGATTTTCATTTTGTGATTATTTAGTCTGATTGATAAAAGCTTTGACGACATTCATTAGCTAAAGGTTACAGAAAGTAGTTTTTACCTTTTATGGGAATTTTTACGATTGAACTATCTGCTTGCTACATTCTAATTTGCAACTAGTATCAAAAGCTTCAACAAAAATTAAAACAAAAAAGATCGTTTTCTATTTAAACCCATTTTCTGAGAAGAAAAAGACTTGGTTAATAAACTAATTCGTTTTTAGTTTTTATTAAATCTCAAATACTCTATTTTTATGTCAAAGTATATAAAAACAAAATCCCCAAATGAGAAAAATAATTTTAGATCTGGCAGTCACTTTAGATGGTTTTATTGAAGGTCCTAATGGAGAAACCGATTGGTGTATTATGGACGATGATATGGAATTTGATGTTTTTTTATCCAGTATAGACACCATTTTTTATGGCAGAGTTAGTTATGATATGTGGGGAAACTATCAACCTGATGAAAATGCAAGTCCTGACGAAAAATCACTTTGGAAAGAAGTACACTCCAAAAACAAATATGTTTTTTCCAGTCAGAATAAAAAAGAAGAGTCTGTTACTTTCATCAATTCTGACCTCTTAAATAAAGTAAATGACATTAAAAAACAATCCGGAAAAGATATCTGGTTGTACGGTGGGTCGGGTCTTATCAAAACATTCATCGAATTAAACCTAATTGACCGATACCGCATATCAGTTCATCCAGTAGCTCTAGGAAGCGGCAAACCGCTATTTGAGGACTTAAAAAAACGAATCGAATTGAAACTAATTACAACTAATACTTTTAAATCCGGGGTAGTACAACTTATTTATGAACCGATTCAATTTTAAAAAGACATCCGAAACAACCGGAATTATTAAATATCTTAAATAAACTGTACTCTTAATCAGCATCATTCCATATAAGTTAACAAATCCAAAAAAATCACCTCAGTATTAGCAAACTCGAAATATTTATAAGAACTTTGCAAACTTTTTTGCGTGAATACCACAAAAGCCTAAAGTACTTAAAATGAAGAAGAAGATTGAAATATTAGCTCCTGCCAGGGATTTAATTGGAGGAATGGCAGCCATTAATAGTGGTGCCGATGCTGTTTATATTGGTGCTCCACAATTTGGAGCACGCTCGAATGCCAACAATTCTATCGAAGATGTAGCTGCATTGGTACAATATGCACACCTCTTTAATGCACAGGTTTTTGTGGTTATGAATACCATTTTGTACGATAACGAACTGGAAACTTGCCGTTCAATGATCTGGGAATTATACGATATTGGTGTTGATGCCCTGATCATCCAGGACATGGCGATTATGGAAATGGACTTGCCTCCTATCGTACTTCACGCCAGCACACAAGCCAATAACCGTGATGCCGATAAAATAAAATTCTTAAAAGATGCCGGAATCAAACGTGTGGTTTTAGCCCGTGAATTAAATTTGCATCAAATTAAAACCATTTACGACGAAGCTGATGTTGAATTAGAATTTTTCGTAACCGGAGCTTTATGTGTTTCTTTCAGTGGAAACTGTTATATGAGTGTGGCCAATGGAGAACGTAGTGCTAATCGTGGTTCCTGCGCACAAAACTGCCGCTTGCCGTATAACTTAATAGACGGAAACGGAGAAACTTTGATCCGAAACAGTCACTTGCTTTCGATCAAGGATTTAGATATTTCAGATCAAATTCCGAATTTAATTGAGGCCGGAATTGTTTCTTTTAAAATTGAAGGACGTTTAAAAGATGTTGTTTATGTTAAAAACAACGTTTCTTATTTACGTCAAAAATTAGACAGCTACTTAGAAGGCGCAGGAAGTGATAAATACACCAAAGCTTCTTCGGGAAAATGTACTTATACTTTTGATTCTTCTTTAAGCAGAACTTTCAACCGTGGTTATACAGATTATTTTGTAAACGAAAGACACAGCTCTATTGGTTCCTGGGAAAGCCCAAAATCAAAAGGACAATATATTGGTAAATTAATCAGAACGGTTGGAAACGCTTACGAAATCGAAAACGGCGAATTACTAAACAACGGTGACGGACTTTGTTTCATCAATGAAAACAATGAAGCCGACGGAATCTATGTAAACAAAGCCGAAAACGGGAAAATTTATCCAAACGTTTTAAAAGAAGTAAAAGACGGAACTTTTATTTACCGTAACAACGATGCTGCTTTCATCAAAATTGTAGAAAGAGAAGACAGTGCTGTACGAAAACTGAGCACTACTTTATTGCTTACCGAAACAGCAACTGGTTTTGAATTAATCGCAACCGATGAAGACGGAAATGTGAGTGTTGTAAATTTAGAACATTCTAAAGAGCAGACTAAAACGGGCGAATCTATCGAAGAAAACATCAAAACACAATTAGCAAAAACAGGTTTTACGCCTTACACTGCTGATGAAATCAATATTATGTTCTCTCAAAACTGGTTCCTTCCTATTTCAAAAATCAATGAAATGCGAAGAACTGTTTACGATCAGCTGACCGAAATTCGTTTGAAAAACTACAAACGTGAAGAACACCAATTAGTTAAAACATCACACCCTTATCCGGAAACTAAACTGGATTTTATGTACAATGTTTCCAACAAAACGGCCCGTAAATTCTACGAGCGTCATGGCGTTACCGAAATTGAGAAAGCATTTGAATTACAATGGGATCCGGGAAAATCACGTGTAATGACAACCAAATATTGCATCAAATACGAATTAAAAAAATGTCCGATACACCAAAAAGATATAACTGGTGTTAAGGTAAAAGAACCTTTGGTTTTAAAACAAGGTGAATTAGAGTATAAACTAAAATTCAACTGCAAACCTTGTGAAATGGAAATCTGGGAAAAAGATGCAGAATTTGAAATAGAGGAAGATCATTTTCATTAGAATTTTAACCGTAAAGTTCGCAAAGGAATACGCAAGGTTCGCAAAGATTTAAAAAAAATCTTTGCGAACCTTTTCTTTTAACTGACCATCAAAAGCTTTGCAAACTTTGCGGGTAATGTAAATTACGTGGGCATACAAGACTTTGCGATTAAACTCTTTTTCGCTACTTTTACTTCTCCAACAACACAATTACTCTAAAATGAAAATACTACTCTTAGGTTCGGGTGAGTTAGGCAAAGAATTTGTCATTGCCGCACAACGAATCGGACAAACCGTAATTGCTGTAGATAATTACGAAAACGCCCCAGCCATGCAGGTAGCACACGGTTTTGAGATCATAAACATGCTCGACGGCGAAGCACTGGACCGAATAGTAGCCAAACACCAGCCGGACTTTATCGTTCCTGAAATAGAAGCCATCCGAACAGAACGTTTTTACGAATACGAAAAACAAGGCATTACCGTTGTTCCATCTGCAAAAGCAGCCAACTTTACCATGAATCGTAAAGCGATTCGCGATCTGGCTTCAAAAGAACTAGGTCTAAAAACAGCTAAATACCAATATGCTACATCAGCAGAAGAACTGCAAAAAGCCGTTCAGGAAGTTGGAATTCCGTGTGTAGTCAAACCATTAATGTCATCTTCCGGAAAAGGACAATCAACCATAAAAACAACTGATGATATCGAGAAAGCCTGGCAATATGCCGTTGCAGGTTCGCGTGGCGATGTCATTGAAGTTATTGTAGAAGCATTTGTTGATTTCCACTCAGAGATTACTCTTTTAACAATTACTCAAAATAACAATCCAACCCTGTTTTGCGCACCAATCGGACACCGTCAGGAGCGTGGCGATTACCAGGAAAGTTGGCAGCCCGCAAAAGTTTCTGAAGCCGATTTGTATGAAGCGCAGGACATGGCCGAAAAAATTACCGAAGCACTTGGAGGCGCAGGACTTTTTGGTGTCGAATTTTTCCTGACCAGCGATGGGGTTTATTTCTCAGAACTTTCTCCTCGTCCGCACGATACCGGAATGGTCACTTTGGCAGGAACACAAAATTTCAACGAATTCGAATTGCACCTGAGAGCTATTCTAAGCCTGCCAATTTTCGAAATCACTCTTGAAAAAGCCGGCGCAAGTGCTGTTATTTTAGCTTCACAGGATTCTGCAAATCCAACTTTTACCGGAATCGAACAAGTAGCCGCTTTACCCAAAACCGATTTCAGGATTTTTGGAAAACCCACTTCAAGACCTTACCGTCGAATGGGCGTTGTTTTAAGTTCTGATACCCTTGCAACACCAATCGACGAAATTACAGAACGCGCCAAAACAACTTCAAAACTAATAACCGTAAACCCTTAAAAATGAAAAACGCATTATTTACACTCTTCCTGCTTATAGGAATTACAGCTCAGGCTCAGGATAAAAAAGCAAACGAAAAACCCTTAACTGTAGAAACAGCCTGTGGCGAATGCCAATTTGGAATGAAAGGCAAAAGCTGTGATTTAGCGGTTCGCATTGACGGAAAAACTTATTTTGTAGATGGAACAACAATCGACGAACATGGCGATGCACATGCCGAAGATGGTTTCTGTAATGCGGTTCGTAAAGCCTCAGTAATTGGAAAAGTAGAAGACAACCGTTTTAAAGTAAGCTCATTTACCCTGATAAAAGAAAAATAATGGCGTCAATTCTTGAAAACATAGCCAAACACGTTTCACTGACCCCCGAAGAACAAGCTCATTTTTTATCGAAAACGGAGACTCATTCTTACAAAGCCAAAACAATTTTACTGAGTGCCGGCGAAATTTGTAAACACTCCTATTTTGTAAACTCGGGGATTCTAAGAAGCTTCAACATCAACGATAACATTGTCGAACATGTTCTGGCTTTTTCGTGCGAAGGTTGGTGGATGAGCGATATGTACAGCTATTTTTCACAGAAACCCGGGCAACTCTTTATAGAGGTTTTAGAAGACTCAGAAGTCCTTTCGCTGTCCAAAGAAAATCAGGAACAATTGTATCTTGATATTCCAAAGCTGGAGCGTTTTTTCAGAATTCTAATCGAAAACTCTCTGGTTGCCAATCAACAGCGCTTAATGGATAATTTAAGTCTGACAGCAGAAGAACGCTTTGAGAAATTTTGTGCTAAATATGGCACACTGGTGTATAAAGTTCCTCAAAAACAAATCGCTTCTTTTATTGGTGTCACACCTGAATTTTTCAGCAAAATGAAAGCAAGACTTTTGAAGAAATAATCACAAAAAAATGTTGCCACGAATTTCACGAATATACACGAATTTAATCTGTGGCTAAAAAAAGAAAACCAGTTCGATGAACTGGTTTTTCTTTTAAATTAAAATTGCTCAACCTCCGTAGAGTGTTTCATTGCAGTAGTCGAAGACCTGCCGATGGTTACTGTATTCTGAACCGCATCAAAATAAGAAGTACCTACAAAAGCCTGATGTTTTACCGCTCTGAATCCGTTTTGCTGCAAAGCAAATTCTCTTTCCTGCAATTCAGAATATCCTGCCATACCACGTTCTTTATACGCTTTTGACAATTCGAACATACTCGTATTCAAAGCATGGAATCCTGCCAGAGTAATGAACTGAAATTTATACCCCATGGCTGCCAGATCTTCTCTGAAAGTTTCCATTTCTGCTACTGATAATTTCGCTGCCCAATTGAAAGATGGAGAACAATTGTAAGCCAGCATTTTACCTGGAAACTCTTTTTTCATTGCATCGGCAAACTTCTTAGCATAAACCAAATCAGGATTACTGGTCTCCATCCAAATCAAATCGGCATAAGGTGCATAACTCAATCCTCTTGCAATTCCCTGATCGATTCCGCTGTTTACATAGAAAAAGCCTTCATTGGTCTTTTCTCCCGTAATAAATTTTGCATCTCTCGGATCGGCATCGCTGGTTAGCAAATTAGCGGCATCAGCATCTGTTCTTGCTACAATCAGTGTTGAAACCCCCATAACATCTGCCGCCAAACGGGCTGCGATCAATTTGTTAATCGCCTCCTGAGTAGGTACCAAAACTTTTCCGCCTAAGTGCCCGCATTTTTTAGCAGAGCTCAGCTGATCCTCAAAATGAACACCTGAAGCTCCTGCCTCAATCATCGATTTCATCAATTCGAATGCATTTAGATTCCCACCAAAACCTGCTTCCGCATCGGCCACAATCGGAACCAAATAATCTTTTTTATCTTCAACCTGGTTTACTACCTGAATCTGATCAGCTCTCAACAAGGCACTGTTAATTTTTTTAACCACCATCGGTACACTATTCACTGGGTAAAGTGATTGGTCAGGATACATTTCTCCTGCCAAATTTGCATCGGCTGCTACCTGCCAGCCGCTCAAATAAATCGCTTCTAAACCAGCATCGACTTCCTGAATCGCCTGATTTCCTGTTAAAGCACCCAAACCAGCAACATAATCCTGACTTTTTAACTTTCTCCATAATTTCTCCGCCCCCATTTTAGCAATAGAATGCTCGATATGATAAGAGCCCTGAAGCGTAACCACCTCTGTAGCGGTATACGGACGTTCAACACCTTTCCATCTTGGGTTCGTGATCCAATCGTTAATCAATTCCTGAATTCTGTCTTCTGTTGTTTTCATAAGTAATATAGTTAAGTTGGTTAGTAAGTAAATAGTTTTCAGTCGCAGATTTTAGTTTTCACTGAGACTCGTTTAAGTTTTTTTACGCAGATTTTTAATTGTCAGCGCAACGTTTTTTATAAATATTTGTAGCAGGGAATCGTCAAAAAGTCAACGAAATCAGTATTTACTACTAATCTTTCCAATACTTTTTCTGCTAATGGAAATTGTTGTTTTTCACGAATTTCTTCTCCTAATTCATTTTTAATTTTTTGAAATTCCTCTAAAGCCAATTCGTGATAATAGGCCAAATCTAATTTTCGTCCATTGTCCAAAACCACTTTATTCTGAAGCCATTGCCACAATTGCGATCTCGAAATTTCGGCCGTCGCAGCATCTTCCATCAGGTTATGCAGGGCCGCAGTACCTTGTCCGTTCAGCCATGAAGCCAGATACAGGACTCCGACATTAATATTTTTGCGAACACCGTTTTCTGTTATAATCCCTATCGGCGGTTCGATCAAATCTGCCTCTGTTATTTTGCGATATTCCCTTTTAACATGAATTTGATTTGGTGTTGGCATTCCGGCATCAAAAACATTTTTAGCCAGTAAAACCAAATCCGGATGCGCCACCCAGGTTCCGTCATGACCATTTTTTACTTCACGTTCCTTGTCGGTTTTTACCTTTGCAAAAGCGACTGCATTTGCTTCCTCATTATTCTTAATCGGAATTTGAGCAGCCATTCCTCCAATTGCATGAATACCGCGTTTGTGACATCTTTGAATTACCAGATTCGAATAGGCATTCATAAAAGGCGAAGTCATATTTACCTGATCGCGATCCGGAACAATGAACTTAGGATGCTTGCGGAATTTTTTAATGTAAGAGAATATATAATCCCAACGACCACAATTTAATCCTACGATATGTTCTTTCAATTCATAAATAATCTCATCCAGCTGAAAACTTGCCGTAATAGTTTCAATTAAAACCGTCACTTTTATCGTTCCCCTTTCTAACTTCAGATAATCTTCGGTAAAATCAATTACCGTATTCCACCAGCGTGCTTCCAGGTAATGTTCTAATTTTGGAATATAGAAATATGGTCCTGAGTTATTTTCTAAAAGCCTTTTGTGATTATGAAAAACATACAATCCAAAATCTACCAAAGAACCTGAAACTGAATTTCCATCAATCGAAAGATGCTTTTCCGGCAAATGCAACCCACGCGGACGCACGATCAATGTTGCAATCTTTTCATTTAAGTGATACGATTTGTGTTTAACCAAATCAGTATAGGAAATCGTTTTATTAACCGCATCAATCAAATTCACTTGTCCGTCCATTAAATTTTTCCAGGTTGGAGAAGTACTGTCTTCAAAATCTGCCATAAAAGTTTTGGCTCCCGAATTCAAGGCGTTGATAATCATCTTACGATCAACAGGTCCTGTGATCTCAACTCTACGATCCAGTAAATCTTTTGGAATTTCTCCAGCCACCCAATTACTTTCTCTGACGGTTTTGGTTTCTGAAGGAAAAGACGGCATGACTCCCTGATCAAAAGCGGCTTGTTTTTGTTCGCGCTGCAACAACAATAATTTTCGTTGCGACTCGAATTTTCGATGTAAATCGGTTATAAAAACAATCGCTTCTTCTGTCCAGATCTTTGGATAGGAAAGCTTCTTTTCGGCCAAAAACTCCATTGCCGTCTCGGTAATCTCTAATTGGTTTTTCATAGCTACTGCTTTTAATCAGTCATCAATCGTTGGTCTTTTTCTGTCTTTCGAGACAACACCAATCATAACAATCTGACGGTTAATATTTTCTACACCACAATATTAGAAAAAAGTTTTTTACAAAACAAGCGAACGTTCGCTAAATTTAAAAAATATTTTTTTGGCGATTATTTTTAGATTACTTACATTTGATATTATGGATATCGAAAAAGACTATATAAAGCTGATTTTTGGGCTAAAACTCAAGCAGGTCCGCACCCAGAAAAACCTTTCTCTTTTTGGCCTGGCCAAATTGACCAACCTTTCAAAATCGTATTTAAACGAGATTGAAAAAGGAAAAAAATATCCTAAAACAGATAAAATTTTACTTTTATGCGAACACCTGGACGTTACTTACGACCAAATGGTCTCGCTAAAGCTCGATAACAACCTCGCCCCGATTGGAGAAATCTTAAAGTCGGGGATTTTAAAAGAGATTCCTCTCGAACTTTTTGGGATTCAGGAAGCCGATTTAATTGATATTATTGCCAATGCCCCTGCCAAGGTCAATGCCTTTATCAGTACCATTATCGAAATTGCACAGCATTACAATCTGAGCCGGGAGAGTTTTTTCTTAGCAGCTTTACGCTCCTATCAGGAAGCACACAGTAATTATTTTGAAGATTTAGAAGAGAAGGTCATTGCTTTTTCTAAGTCCTTCCAGATTAATTTAGATTCTAAAATATCGATTAAAGAACTCGAAGCCATTCTTAAAGAGGAATTTGATTATACGATAAAAGAAATTGCCTTTACCGATCAGGAAGCTCTAGAAGACCTGCGCTCCATCTACGTACCAAAAAGCAAAACCCTTCTACTTTCAACCGAGATTGACGATCCACAAAAAGCCTTCATTCTGGCCAAAGAAATCGCCTATAACTATCTGAATTTATCCGATCGTTTACTGACGTTCAGCTGGATTAAGTTTGAGAACTTCGACCAGGTATTGCATAATTTCTATGCTTCTTACTTTGCAGGTGCTTTATTATTGCCGAGACAATTGATCGTAGGCAAAATCAATGATTTTTTAAATAACGAAAAACCAAATCCGGAAGAATTTGTAACGCTGATCGAAAGCTTTGAAGTTTCGCCGGAATCCTTTTATCAGAGATTAACCAATTTGCTTCCTAAGGATTTCCATCTGAAGAACTTATTCTTTTTAAGAATGTCGCATAAAATTGGCTCTGATTTTTATCAGATCAAAAAGGAGTTGCACATTACCAACCAGCAGGAACCGCATGCCAACGAAACCAACGAGCATTATTGCAGAAGATGGGTTTCGGTAAAAACCATAGACGAGGCCATCAGACAAAACAAACCACACTTTTTTGATGCTCAGATCTCAAGTTACATCCATAGCGGAAATGAATATCTGGTTTTTTCATCGGCCACAAAAGATCCTTTCATCAAAGACAACATACGCAGTATTTCGGTTGGTATTCTAATTAATCCAACCATGAAAAAGAAATTCAAATTCATCGAAGGAAAGCCACTAGTGAAGCGAATTGTTGGGGTAACCTGCGAAACCTGCGATGTAAAAGACTGCCTTGAAAGAGCCGCTCCTCCAATTGCACTTGAAAAGAAAAAACGCCATGAGAATACAGATGCCGTTGTGCAGCAGTTTATTTCGCAATACAGTTAGACTTTCTTAGACTTTCTTAGATCTTTGGATTGTTAGACCCTCAGATTATTGGACTATTCGATTCTTAGAATGTTTAGATCATAAACACGAAAATCAGGCCAATCTCAGTCGCCGCAAAACCTCTGTACCTTTGCACCTAAGAAGCTTAGCAGCTCAGAGCCTCAGAACCTCAGACTCTTTTCTTAATCTACATTAAGTGCTTTTCATCCATGTTGATCGTAAATTTGTACTATAAAAATAACAAAACAATTAACATCATGGAAAACATAATAATACACAAGGCAGAAACAAGAGGGAATGCAAATCACGGATGGCTTAATGCCTATCACAGTTTTAGCTTTGCGAGCTGGTACAATCCGGAAAGAATTCAGTTTGGCGCACTTCGCGTTCTGAACGATGACACTATTGCGGGCGGAATGGGTTTTGGAACGCATCCCCACGATAATATGGAAATTATCACAATTCCGTTAGAAGGTGATTTAGCGCACAAAGATAGCATGGGAAATACTGAAATCATTAAAAATGGTGATATTCAGGTCATGAGTGCCGGAACCGGAATTCAGCATAGCGAGTTCAATCCAAATGCCGATCAGCAAACTAAGCTGTTGCAAATCTGGTTGTTTCCTAACAAAAGAAATGTAACGCCGCGTTACCAACAAATTACTTTGGATGTTGCCGACAGACACAACAAACTGTCTCAGGTTTTATCTCCAAATGCTGATGATGAAGGAGTGTGGATCCATCAAGATGCCTGGTTTCATATGGGGAATTTTGATGCCGGAATCGCGACAACCTACAAATTAAAAAAAGAAGGAAACGGAGTTTATATTTTCATTTTAAAAGGAGATGTAACGATTAACGGTCAGGAATTAAACACTCGTGACGCTATGGGAATCTCTGATTTTGAAGCTTTAAACATCAAAGCAAATACAGCTGCCGAATTTCTGTTAATGGAAATTCCTATGAATTATTAATTCATCAAACACAGCTTACACTTTTCCAAAAGAAACGATAACAAACCTGAAAAACAGCATGTTATCGTTTCTTTTTTTACTTAAATTCCCAGTAAAGCCAAAAAGAAATACTAACTTTATAGTAGAAAATTGGTCTGAATTTAAAACTAAAATTAACCGCTAAAATTTTCAACCATGAATCCAAACAACCTGATTAAAGAATATACGAATGGAGAAGTTACCATTGTCTGGGAATCCGGAAAATGCATTCATTCTGCCAATTGCGTAAAAAACAATCCCGATGTTTTTCATCCAAAAGAAAAGCCATGGATCCTTCCTGAACAGTCTACTACCGAAAAAATAATACAAACGGTTCAAAAATGTCCTTCGGGCGCTTTAACTTTTTACCTGAACAACAAAAGCTAATTTTCTCGCCACAGATTACATAGATTAAAAAGATTTTTTCTGAATTAAAACATCCTAATCAATGAAAAACCCTTTAATCTGTGGCCAAAACAGAGCTCCCTTACTTTAATTAAAACGACAACAAAAAATGTGATAATCAAAAAGTTATCGCATTTTTTATTTCTTAATCTAGGTTAAGTCCCTTACCCTCACTACCACCGTAACTTTGTCCTATCAAAATGAAATTAATTATTTAAAAAATAAAATTATGGCAACTACAAAATGGTCAATTGACCCAACACATTCAGAAATTGGTTTTAAAGTTAAACACATGATGTTTACAAATGTTTCAGGTAAATTTGGAACTTACGATGCAACAATCAACACGGAGGGAGATAACTTCGAGAATGCTGCAATCGAATTTACAGGAGACATTACTTCTATCGATACTGCAAACACAGACCGAGACAATCACCTTAGAAGCAGCGATTTCTTTGATGCTGAAAATCACCCAAAACTAACGTTCAAAGGTTCTTCTTTCAAAAAAATCAATGCTGGAGCCTATGAATTAACGGGAGACTTAAACATCAAAGGTGTTTCAAAATCAGTAACTTTTCCGGTAGAATTTAGCGGAATTATGACTGATCCTTGGGGAAATACAAAAGCAGGATTAAGCATCGAAGGAAAAATCAATCGTAAAGACTGGGGACTAAACTGGAACTCCGCTCTTGAAACCGGAGGTGTTTTAGTAGGGGAAGAAGTTCGTTTAAACATTGAATTACAATTTGCAAAACAAGCTTAATTCTTCAAAAATAGATTTAATTTAATTGGTTATAAGATCCTGTACTTTTCAAGTACAGGATTTTTTCTTTGCCGCGAATTTTTATTTTATAAAGCTTAGAAAAACAATTCGTGAATTCGTGGCAGAAAAAACTTATCGCACAGTATTTCGAAATTCTGTAGGCGACATTCCGGTTTGTTTTTTAAAAAATCGGGAGAAATACGAATAATCTTCGTAACCCACTTTAAATGCCACTTCGTTAACCGCTAACTGTTTATCAATCAACATTCTCTTTATCTCTAAAACCACCCGGTCTGTAATAACTTCTGTTGCGGTTTTTTGCAGAATTTCATTACAAATCCGGTTTAGATGTTTTAAAGTGATATTTAGTTTTTCCGCATAAAAAGAGGGCAATTTTTCTTGTTTGAAGTATTGCTCCAAAAGCATTTCGAACTTATCAATTTTAATATTATACGAATGCGTTTGATGCGAATACGTTTCAATGTATTTGCGCGCGATCTCGATATGAATACAATCTAATAAATTCAGCATTTTATCAAGCTGGTACCTGTTATCCTGAATACTCTCCTGAATCAACAAATCAAAATAAGGCCTGATTTTAAGGATTCCCTTTTCTTCAAAAACCATTTCCGGCCGATTGTGAATCGAATGGTAAAAATTATACTCGTTGATATTTTTCTGCCCGAAATATAAATTATACAATTCCTGCGAAAAAATAATCACAAACCCCTCAATATCTTCAGATAAACTCCAATGATGCATTTGTCCGGGCTGCAACACAAACAAACTTCCTTTTTTGATTTCGAACTGATCAAAATCAACTTCGTGCTGCCCTGAGCCTTTCGTAAAAAACACCATAAGATACGAATCATGCCGGTGCGGTTCTTCGACAAAACTGTGACTTTTTAAATGCTCTTTGAACGTGTTGACATAGAAATCACGATGAATATCGTTACAGCTAAAATTCTTAACACTATAAACCGGGTATTTTTTCATATCTGTAGAATTTATTTTTTATTGATCATATATGCGATCGCCCAATCCTATTTTTCGTTTACAAATTCGTTTAAGGCAGGCGATGTCATAATAAATGTCTTTATTGTGCTATAAGTAGCGAAGATATAAAAAAGACTTTAATACAACTCTGGATTACCTTTGTATAAATAAAAAACAACAAGATCATGTCAAGTGCATTAACTCATATTTTAAGCAACGAATGTCCTATTTGTCATAAAGGAAAAGTTTTTACGGATAAAAATATTTTTTTAACTTTTGGTTTTCCAAAAATGAACGAATATTGCAGTCACTGTCATTACAAATTTCAAAAAGAACCTGGTTACTTCTTTGGAGCTATGTATGTAAACTACGGATTAACAGTAGCTCAGGGAATTGCAACGTACTGTATTGCACAGTTTTTCTTCGAAAAGAATTTCGATCTAAGAATCATTCCAATTATTGCTATTGTCATCACTCTGCTCACTTCTTTTAATCTCCGATTTTCAAGATTAGCGTGGATTTACATGTTTAAGGATTATACGAAATAAAAAAATGTTATTTTTGCCTTTCAATTGAAACTAATTTTCAATTCAAAAAAATTCAATCTTTAAATTAGACAAATGAAAGCATACGTATTTCCGGGTCAGGGCGCACAATTTACAGGAATGGGCAAGGACCTATATGAAACATCGGCTTTAGCCAAAGAATTGTTCGAAAAAGCTAATGAAATCTTAGGTTTTAGAATTACAGATATTATGTTTGAAGGTACTGCCGAAGAACTAAAAGAAACTAAAGTTACACAACCGGCGGTATTTTTACATTCGGTTATTTTAGCAAAAACTTTAGGCGAAGATTTTAAACCTGAAATGGTTGCGGGACATTCTTTAGGAGAGTTTTCAGCCTTGGTTGCAAACGGAACTTTATCGTTTGAAGATGGACTTAAATTAGTTTCTCAACGTGCTTTAGCCATGCAAAAAGCCTGTGAAATCACTCCATCTACAATGGCAGCGGTTTTAGGTTTGGCTGATAACATCGTTGAAGAGGTTTGCGCTTCTATTGACGGAATCGTTGTTGCTGCAAATTACAACTGTCCGGGACAGCTGGTAATTTCAGGAGAAACTTCAGCAGTTGAAAAAGCTTGCGAAGCCATGAAAGCTGCCGGAGCAAAACGCGCTTTAATTTTGCCTGTTGGAGGAGCATTTCACTCTCCAATGATGGAACCAGCAAGAGAAGAATTAGCCGCTGCTATTGAAGCAACTACATTCTCAACTCCAGTTTGTCCGGTTTACCAAAACGTAACCGCAAATGCTGTTTCTGATGCAAACGAAATCAAAAAGAACTTAATCATACAATTGACTGCTCCTGTAAAATGGACACAATCTGTTCAGCAAATGATCGCTGACGGCGCTACTTTATTTACTGAAGTTGGCCCAGGAAAAGTATTAGCAGGTTTGATCAACAAAATTGACAAAGAAGCGGTTACTGCAAATGCATAATTAGTATTCAGTCTCAGTAGCAGTTTTCAGTTGCTGACGATATAAATAAAATCCTCATGAACTAATGGTTTATGAGGATTTGTTTTTATAGCACTTTTGCTTCTGCACAATAATTATTTATAATTCCTGTAATCAAATAATTCTAGTTACTTTTTTCAAAGATAATTTCTATTTTCCCCACCATTCTCCAATCCTTCTGATTGATTCTGCTTTTGCTTCCTCTGGAGTTAATCCTTTTGCAAACTCGGCATCAAAATCAAAAGTTTCCTGGTCGATTCCTTTAAATTTAGATTTTTGAACTTCATACTCTACAGCAGGCTCTTCCACCTTACTAACTCTGGGTTTTTCATTTTTCTTTTTCATGATTCCTGCAACTTATTCTTACAAATTCATAACTCTTTTGCTTCTACACAATAATTATTTATAATTCCTGTAATCAAATAATTTTGATCTTTTTTATCAAAGAAGATATACCAGGTTGTCCTGCCATTGGTTTTATAAAAAACATAATGCAAACCTAAATACTGAAGTGATTTTGGTGTTTTCTTATGAGGGAAACTTGAAATACCTGAAATAATAAAATCAACTATTTTGCCTACATAATTCTGAGAGGACTCCAGATAACCAAAATAGTCCTCTTTAAAAAGTGCAAAAACTAAATCTTCAAAGGAGTTAAGAACTTCTTTTTCAAAAATTATTTTTTCCACGGATAAGCCTCTATTCTCTTAAACATTTCGGCTTTAAATTCTTCCGGTGTTAATCCTTTTGCAAACTCGGCATCAAAATCAAAAGTTTCCCGGTCGATTCCTTTAAATTTAGATTTTTGAACTTCATATTCTACAGCAGGCTCTTCCACCTTACTAGCTCTGGGATTTTCATTTTTCTTTTTCATAATTCCTACAATTTATTCTTACAAATTTACGAAATAAAGTAAACCAAAAATAAAAATCCCAAATAATTTTTTAGATTATTTGGGATTTTTCTTATCTTTTGTTTTCGTCTGAAAAAAGTTAAGAACGAACTTTCTGTTCCCATTTCCAGGCACTTGCCATAGCTTCGTCTAAGCTTAGTTGTGCTTTCCAGCCCAAAACACTGTTTGCTTTGTCTGTATTTGCGTAAGCTTCGGTAATATCTCCTTCGCGACGCGGCATAATTTTATAAGGTAATTTTTTATCGCTTACTTTTTCAAAACTATGAATTACTTCCAAAACCGAACTTCCTTTCCCGGTTCCTAAATTGAAGGTTTCAACTTTCTGTAAGTTCTTTTTATTAAACAAACGCTGTAATGCAATTACGTGCGCTTTCGCTAAATCTACCACATGAATATAATCACGAACTGCTGTTCCGTCCGGAGTTAGATAATCATCTCCGAAAACCGATAATTCCTGACGTAATCCCACTCCAGTTTGTGTAATAAAAGGTACTAAGTTTTGAGGAACACCTATTGGCAACTCCCCAATTTCGGTTGTAGCATGAGCACCAACTGGGTTAAAATAACGCAACAAAATAGCACTGATGTTAGTTACTTTGGCCGTATCAGTAATAATCTCTTCTCCTATTTGCTTGGTATTTCCATAAGGAGAAATTGCCGCCTGTACCGGAGCATCCTCTGTAATTGGCATTTTTTCAGCCTGACCATAAACCGTACAAGATGAACTAAAAATAAAACTTGCCTCTGGTTTTTGCTGTAATTCCTGCAATAAATATACTAAGGAAGCAATATTGTTTTCATAGTACAACAATGGATTCTCAACACTTTCTCCAACTGCTTTTGAAGCCGCAAAATGAATTACTCCTGTAACATCGCTATGTTTTTTAAAAAACTCCTGAACAGCAGCTTTTTCTCTTAAATCTAATTTTTCAAACAAAGGCGTCTTACCGGTAATGGTTGTGATTCCTTTTAAAACATCTTCTGTAGAATTGGAAAGATTATCGATGATTACTACCTCAAATCCTTCGTTTTGCAATTCGACTACAGTATGAGAACCGATAAATCCCAATCCTCCTGTTACTAATACTTTCATTTTGTGGTTATTTTGTGTTGTTGTTTATTTGGTTTAATCTTTAATTATTTATTCAAAAATTCCAAAACAGAATCCGTTATAAAATTGATTTGCTCGTCATCCAATTCTGTATGCATTGGTAAAGCAATTACTTCTTTCACCAATTGGTTGGTCACAGGAAACTGCTCTTCTTTGTAACGAGAATCGACATAAGCTTTTTGTGAATGCAATGGAATTGGATAATAAATAGCACAAGGAATGGCTTTATCCAATAAATGCTGCATCAAAGCATTACGATCTGCATCAATAATTCTCAATACATACTGATGGAAAACATGATCGTTTTCGTTTGCATCAAATTCAGGTGTAATAATATGTGCATTACCTGCGAAAGCTGCATTGTATTTTGTAGCCGCCAAACGACGGGCTGCATTGTACTCATCCAACAAAGGTAATTTTGCGTTTAAAACTCCTGCCTGAATACTATCCAAACGTGAATTTACTCCCACAACATCGTGATGGTAACGCTCGTACATTCCGTGATTTACGATACCTCGGATGATGTGCGCTAATTTGTCGTCATTCGTAAAAATTGCTCCTCCATCTCCATAACAACCTAAATTTTTAGACGGAAAAAATGAAGTAGCTGCTACATGACCAATTACACCAACTTTGCTTTTTACTCCCGATTTAGAAATATAATCTGCTCCAATTGCCTGTGCATTGTCTTCAATTACATATAAATTATGTTCGGCAGCAATTTCCATAATGGCATCCATGTTTGCTGCACGTCCAAATAAATGTACCGGAACAATCGCTTTTGTTTTTGGTGTAATTGCTTTTTTGATTGCTTCGATATCGATGTTCATATTTACCACATCCACATCAACCAAAACAGGCGTTAATTGCAATAAAGCAATAACTTCAACTGTGGCTGCAAAAGTAAAATCGGCAGTAATTACCTCATCGCCCGGTTTTAAATCCAATCCCATCATGGCAATTTGCAAAGCATCTGTTCCATTTGCACACGGAATCACATGTTTTGCTCCCAGATAGTCTTCCAGACTTTTCTGGAACTGATGTACAAGAGGTCCATTGATATAAGTATTGGTATCCAAAACCTCCTGAATAGAGGCATCAACTGTAGTTTTTATTTTTTCGTATTGACTTTTTAGGTCAACCATTTGAATTTTTTTCATTTTCAATATATTTTAAAATTAAAGACTTGCATTTCATACAGCGTCTCTAAAAGGAGGAACAAAAATAGTTATTTAATACCTTCAAACCAATGAAAATAATCGAAAGAACCGTAATTTAGCCACAAAAACAAACAGATGCTTTTTCTCTATAATTTAGTTATTTCTATTGCTGGCTTTTTTCTGAAAATTGTTGCGCTTTTTAGTCCGAAAATTAAGCTTTTTATCGACGGTCGTAAAAACGTTTTCACCATACTGGAAGAAAAAATAAAACCTTCAGATAAAACGATCTGGTTTCATTCTGCCTCACTTGGCGAGTACGAACAAGGCCTGCCGGTAATTGAAAAAATAAAAGAGAAATACCCTACCCACAAAATCATCATTACCTTTTTCTCTCCTTCCGGTTACGAAGTGCGCAAAAACAACACTGTTGCAGATGTCACACTCTACCTTCCTCTGGACACCAAAAGCAATGCGAAAAAGTTTTTAAAACTAGCCCACCCTGAGCTGGCTTTTTTCATAAAATATGAATTCTGGCTGAACTATCTAAACCAATTAGAAACGAGTCAGACTCCGACTTATTTGATTTCCGGAATTTTCAGAGACAGTCAGATGTTCTTTAAATGGTATGGTGGTTTTTACAGAAAAGCACTAAAAGCATTCACTTACTTTTTTGTTCAGAATAAAAGTTCGAAAGAAAAAATAGAACGTATCGGATTTCACAATGTTGTGGTTTCGGGCGACACCCGCTTTGATCGCGTAAATGCTATTTTAGAAAGAGACAATACACTGGATTTTATCGAACAATTCAAAAACAATACTCCAACCATAGTTATAGGAAGCTCATGGCCTAAAGATGAAGCCTTACTAGGTGAATACATTAATCAGGCAGGCAAAGAGGTGAAATTCATCATTGCACCGCACAATATTAAAACCGATCAGATTGCAAGCCTAAAAGCACAAATCACGAAATCGACTGTTTTATTCTCAGAAAAAAAAGACAAAGACTTGTCCAGCTACAATGTCTTTATTATAGATACTATAGGATTGCTGACTAAAATTTACAGTTACGGAACAATCGCCTATGTAGGAGGTGGTTTTGGAAACCCGGGAATCCACAACATTCTGGAACCTGCAACATTTGGAATGCCGATTGTGATTGGCCCTAATTACTCTAATTTTGCCGAAGCTGTCCAACTGGTCAAACTTGGAGGATGTCTGGTAATCTCTAATCCCCTTGAACTAAAACAGCAGCTGGATCTTTTGCTTCACAACAAAGAATACCTGGAAGAAAAAAGTCAGATCTGTAAATCGTATATTCAGGACAACATTGGCGCTACTAACAGCATTATGAATATCGTTGCCTAAGCCCTTTTTTCAAATCACACGAAGTCCGATAACCTTATTACACACAAAAGAGCTTAAATAGGCTCTTTTTGTTTTTCCTGATGCGACTCCGTAAACTGTAAAAAACAAAACAAACTGCAACTAAGAGAACAAAAACCCCCAATTCTCTTATGAAATCCTCAGCGAAAAATAATTTAGACAAAATATACAGCAATTTAACAAATTTTTATTACTTTGGCATATTCTTTGATAAATAAGATAATCGTGAGCAATGAAAATATTTTAAAAAAAAAATAAAAAAATATTTTACATATTAAAAAATTTATATCTTTGCCACGAATTAATAATTAACCTTTTATAATAAAGTAAGATGAAAAAAGTATTTTTAAGTTTAGCTGTTGTTGCTGTTTTAACTGTTGTATCTTGTAAAAAAGCTGACGCTGCAGCTACTGAAGCTGTAGATTCTACTGCTGTTGCTGTTGATTCTGCTGCTGCTGTAGTTGATTCTGCTGCTGCAACTGTTGATTCTGCTGCTGCTAAAGTTGACTCTGCTGCTGCAAAAGTTGAAGAAGCTGCTGCTCCTGCTAAAAAGTAATTCTAAATTACTCAAAAAATTAAAAAGCTATCTTTTAAAAGATAGCTTTTTTTTATACCCATACACCAAAAAAAAAGTATCTCAAAGATACTTTTACATTAATCCATCACTTCTTCCTCCTCATTCACTTCCTCATCCTCAAAAATTGACTCACTTGACGAGAAGTCCAAAATCTCCGATCGCGAAGCATACGTTACAATTTCCTTGATCCCCTTTTGCAAAAGCAATTCAGTAGTGTATTTTCGGCTTGTCGCGAAGTGAACCTCCCCCAGCATCAATTTAAAAAAATACTTCCCTCCAGAGCCTTTAAATTTTAAAAACCTAGCCATATCAATATTCGCCTTAAATTTCTCAACATCCTCCTCGCATTCAAACTTCAATTCATAACTCAGACTCGTAAATATCACTTTACCTTTCCTCGAAGTAAACACGAATTTGTATTCATCATTAAACCGCTTACTAATTACAAAGGCACCCATATATTATTTTAGATTTTAAATTTCAGATTGTTGATTTTAGATTTCTTAGAATCCTAGATTCTTAGTAATAAATTCACTTCGTGAGTTCATTATTAAACGCGTGAGTTTACGCCATAAAAAAAGCCTCTTCAAAAGAAGAGGCTTTAGTACTCAGAGCGGGACTTGAACCCGCACGAACATTGCTGTTCACTGGATTTTAAGTCCAGCGTGTCTACCAATTTCACCATCCGAGCATTATTTGGTATTGAGCGAAAAACGGGGCTCGAACCCGCGACCTCGACCTTGGCAAGGTCGCGCTCTACCAACTGAGCTATTTTCGCATTTCAAATTCTAATTAAGAACTACAATACTTGACTTGTTCTGTATTGCGAGTGCAAATTTAGGACATTTATTCAATTACACAAGCGTTTTTCGAAAAAAAAATCGACTTATTTTATAACTTTCTGATAACCTAAACTTTAAAAATGAAATTTATTTTCGAACTAACATCCTTTTAATCTCGTTGAGTTTCATCAGCGCTTCGACCGGTGTAATCGCATTGATATCAAGCCCCAGAATTTCTTCTTTTATCTCTTCCAATAAAGGATCATCTAAATTAAAGAAACTCATCTGCATTTCGTCATTTTCAGACTTAACACCATTTAACGCTTCACTTGAATGGTTTTTCTCCAGTTTCTTCAACAGCTTTTGCGCCTTCAAAATTACGATCTGAGGCATTCCAGCCATTTTCGCCACATGAATTCCAAAACTATGGGCACTTCCTCCTTTTACCAGTTTACGAATGAAAAGAACATTATCTTTTAGCTCTTTTACCGCAACATTATAATTCTGAATTCTAGGCAACGATTCCGTCATTTCATTCAATTCGTGGTAATGTGTTGCAAACAAGGTTTTAGGTCTTGATGGGTGTTCGTGCAAAAACTCAGCAATCGCCCAGGCAATCGAAATCCCGTCATAAGTACTGGTTCCTCGTCCTATTTCATCCAGAAGTACCAAACTGCGATCTGAGATATTATTCAAAATAGAGGCCGTCTCATTCATCTCAACCATAAAAGTAGATTCTCCCATCGAAATATTATCCGACGCCCCTACTCTGGTGAAAATTTTATCTACAACTCCCATTCTAACACTATCAGCAGGAACAAAACTTCCCATTTGAGCCAACAATACAATTAAAGCGGTTTGCCTTAAAATAGCAGACTTACCCGACATGTTTGGACCGGTGATCATGATCAACTGTTGTGTCTCTCTGTCCAGATAAACATCATTAGCAATATAAGGAGTTCCAACCGGCAATTGTTTTTCAATAACAGGATGACGTCCGTTTTTGATCTCCAATTCAAAAGTCTCATCGATCTCCGGACACACATACTGATTTTCTATAGCCAATTGCGTAAACGAACACAAACAGTCCAGCTGCGCCACCAAATTGGCATTCATTTGTACCGGTTTGATATAAGTTGCAATCCACGCAACCAATTGCTCAAAAAGCTCCGATTCTATTTTATAAATTTTCTCTTCTGCTCCCAGAATTTTGCTTTCGTATTCTTTTAATTCCTCTGTGATATAACGCTCCGCATTTACCAGTGTTTGTTTACGAATCCATTCTGCAGGAACTTTGTCTTTATGGGTGTTTCTAACTTCAATATAGTACCCAAAAACATTATTAAATGAAATTTTAAGCGAAGAGATTCCTGTACGTTCTGATTCTCTTTTTTCAATACCTTCCAGATATTCTTTTCCGGAAGTTGAAATAGCACGCAAATCATCCAGCTCTTCACTGATTCCTTTTGCAATGGCATTTCCTTTAGCCACAGCAACCGGCGCATCCTGATTTAAGGTGGTTCCGATTTTCTCTCGTAACAAATCGCAGGCATGCAGACTATCTCCAATAACCTTCACCGCTTGTTGCGGACTTTCAAGTGCAAGGGTTTTGATCGGAATAATAGCATCGAGAGATTCCTTCAGATAGACAATCTCACGCGGTGAAACTTTCCCTGCTGCAATTTTAGAAATCAAACGCTCTAAATCTGAAATCTGCTTGATCTGATACTGGATACTTTGTAAAACTTCGGAATTGGATTTTAAATACGAAACGACATCATGACGTCCTTTTATTTTAGCATTATCCTTTAAAGGCAAAGCCAGCCAGCGTTTCAACAAACGTCCTCCCATTGGCGAAAGCGTTCTGTCAATCACATCCAGAAGGGTTACAGCATTCGGATTGTAACTGTGGTACAATTCTAAGTTTCTGATGGTAAAACGATCCATCCACACATAGGCATCTTCAGCAATACGCTGAATGGCTGTAATGTGCTGCACTCGGTTATGCTGTGTTTCCGACAGGTAATACAAAATTGCTCCGGAAGCAATGATTCCTTCTTTTAATTCTTCTACACCAAAGCCTTTTAAGGAAGCGGTCTGAAAGTGCTTCGTCAGCGTTTCCAAAGCATAATCTTCCTTATAAATCCAGTCTTCTAAATAAAAACTATGAAAATCATCTCCAAAAGCGCTTTTAAAATCGCCCTTATTGTTTTTCGGAACCAAAACCTCACTCGGGTTAAAGTTCTGCAACAATTTATCGATATACTCGGCATTTCCCTGAGCCGTTAAAAACTCTCCTGTAGAAACATCCAGAAAGGAAACTCCGATATTTTTATTAGCAAAATAAACCGATGCTAAAAAGTTATTTGATTTAGACTGTAAAACCTCATCGTTTAAAGAAACACCGGGAGTTACAAGCTCCGTTACACCGCGCTTCACGATAGTTTTGGTCATTTTCGGATCTTCAAGCTGATCGCAGATAGCCACACGAAGTCCGGCTTTGACCAATTTTGGCAAATACGTATTAATAGAATGGTGCGGGAAACCAGCCAAAGCAGTTTCTGTGTCAGAACCTGCACCTCTTTTGGTTAACGTTATTCCCAGAATTTTTGAGGCTCTAATAGCATCTTCTCCAAAGGTTTCATAAAAATCACCTACTCTAAAAAGCAAACATGCATCAGGATATTTTCTCTTGATCTCGTTGTACTGTTTCATTAAAGGTGTTTCTTTCACCACTTTCTCTTTCGCTGCCAAATTATTGTATTTTAAATGAAAAAATTAAGACAGCGAATTTATGATTTTTTGGAGGAATATAGAAGTCGTTCAAAAATTAAAATATTTTAAGCTTTTTTTAAGTTGAGATATAAGAATTTTACATAGATTTGTCATAATTAAAAAAGACTCTAAAAGATGAAAAAAATAATTTTAATCGCTATGTTAGCTGTAGTTGGAATTACAGCTTCTAACGCTCAAAGCGCTAAAAAAGGTAAAGCTCCTAAAGTTGAAGGTGCTGGAATGGCTTTCGAAACAGAAACTATTGATTACGGAACTATCGCTCACAATGCAGATGGAAAACGTGAGTTTGTTTTTGTAAACAACGGAACTAAACCATTAATCATCACAAACACAACAGGATCATGTGGTTGTACTGTACCAACAACTCCAAAAGAGCCAATCGCTCCGGGAGCTAAAGGTATTATTGGTGTAAAATATGCTACTGACAGAGTTGGTGCTTTTACAAAAACAGTAACTGTTACTTCTAATGCTGAAGGACAACCTACAAAAGTTCTTACTATTAAAGGTACTGTTTTACCAGATCCGGTAAAAAGCTAATCTGAAAAGTAAAATAAAATAATTAAAAAAGCTTCCTTATCTTTGGAGGCTTTTTTTATGACCTGAATACAAACAATATGAGAAAACTTGAAAATAGCGAACTGGACCGAAAATCAATTGAAGATTTTAAGAGATCAGACAAAACTCCCTTAATTTTAGTCTTAGATGATATTCGCAGTCTGCACAATATTGGATCTGTGTTTAGAACCGCCGATGCTTTTTTGATCGAAAAAATAATCCTGTGTGGTATTACCGCCACTCCACCCAATAAAGAAATCCACAAAACAGCTCTTGGCGCTACCGAAACCGTAGCCTGGGAACATCACGAGAATGTACTCGAGGTGATCGAAAATCTTAAAAAAGAAAATGTACTGACGCTTGCCATCGAACAAGTGGAGAGTGCTATTTTTCTTCAGGATTTTAAAACCGAAGAAAATCAAAAATACGCATTGGTTTTTGGCAATGAAGTTTACGGTGTTGCTCAGGAAGCCGTTGCGCTTTGCGATGGCTGTATCGAAATTCCGCAATTAGGCACCAAACACTCTTTAAACATTGCGGTAAGTGCCGGAATTGTTGTTTGGGATCTGTTTCAGAAATTAAACTGGCCGAAATAGGGAATGTGGCAATTAGATAATGAGGTAATTGGTCAATTAAGTAATTATCTCATTATCTAATTGACTAATTATCTAATTAAAAATCTTCTTCTGAATTTCGTCTAATATAAAAAGGTAATCTTTGTGGTTTTTCACAAAATCGCGATCGGAAACGTCAATAATCAGTACGTTCAGATCGGTTTGAGACTTAATGTACTCCAAATAACCGTTGTTGATTTTATCCAAATATCCTGCTTCAATATTCTGCTCGTAATTTCGCCCGCGTTTCCTGATATTTTGCAGCAATCTTTCCGTATTCTGATACAAATAAATGTACAAATCAGGTTTTGGCATTTCTTTATAGATGATATCAAACAAATTTCGATACAAGCGATATTCATCTTCTGCAAGGGTAATTTTGGCAAAAATCAAGGATTTAAAGATGTGATAATCGGCTACAATAAAATCTTTAAACAAATCAAACTGCGCCAGATCATCTGATAATTGCTGGTAGCGATCGGCCAGAAAAGACATTTCCAACGGAAAAGCATAGCGATTTTGATCTTTATAAAATTTAGGCAAAAACGGATTATCGGCAAAACGCTCTAAGACTGTTTTGGCATTAAAATCTTCGGCTATTTTTTGCACTAAAGTCGTTTTCCCTGCTCCGATATTCCCTTCAAAAGCAATATAATTGAAGTTTTCGAGTGCAATTTCACGCAAAGGATTTTTCAAATGCTGAACGACTTTGCAAATACTATCGTCCGGCGAAATGGCAATTAACTCTGAAACGGATTTCTGAAAAACCGGATGTTTCCAGTCTAAGTTTAAATCCTGCATGGGAAGCAAAACAAAATTTCTGTTTTGCATTAACGGATGTGGAATCTGTAATTTTTTAGATTCAATAGTTTCATCATCAAAAGTAATCAGGTCAATATCGATAATTCGGGATTGATATCCTTGCTGCTCCAACCTGATTCGGCCTAATTGTTTTTCGACTTTTAAAACCTGACTTAATACTTTTTGTGCCGATAAGTAGGTATGCAAAACCAGCGCGCAATTATAAAATGCATCGCTTTCAAACCCCCAGGCAGGAGTTTCATAGAGCTTTGAAACTCTGATTACAGTCCCCACTTCTTTATGTATCAAACTGATACACGTTTCGATGTTTGCTAACCTGTCTCCCTGATTACTGCCTATTGATAAAACGATCTGATGTTGTGACTTCATAATTAATGCAAATTAACTAAAACTATTTTAGAATTAACCACATTATTTGATTCAAGAACTAGAAGTTTCCATCTATTTCAAACTCTTTCTTGTTGTCTTTGTTTTCTGAAACCCGTTTCAAAAACGTACTTAAATCATTTGTTAACGGCAGCTGATTCTGACTTTTCCAAAATTGCTGCGAGTACGGATATTTGACTTTAAAAAGATCCTTATCCATCGACAGGTTTGACTTTGCTTTTTCGGCAATAAAACTATTGGTTACAAAAAAATTAGTCGAATAATCGTAAAACGCTTTTTTCACTACTTCGTTTTCAAGCAATTCTACTCTAACCTCTGATTTTGCGTTATTCAGATAATATTTTTGGGTACTGCTGCTTTTCTTATAGTTTGCGCTGATCTTTAAAACAGTCGTTCGATATTCGACTTTACCCTTTTTTTGAAACGGTATCTTTTCCTCATTATCATTAAAATCAAAATAGGTTTCTACAATAGCATAGTCGTCCTTATTGATGATAAAATAACCACTTCTTTTTTGCCCACTCGCATTCTCCGTTTTTCGGATAAAACTAATTTTAAAAAAATTACCGCTTATCTTTTTTTCCTGCGTTAGCTCAAAGTCTTCCAGATTGATTAATATCATCGCATTGGTATCAAATAATTTTTCAAAACTCTGAAATTCAAAATACACAAAATCCTCCTTCACTTTTATTCCGGCTTTCCTCATATTCAAAATCTCCACTTCGCATTTATTATCCGGTTGTGATTTTGTTTTAAAAATACCCTTTCTCGATACTTTTCCATAAATATCCTGCAGTCGTTGCATTTCTCCATTTCTCTTCAAAACACATCGCAAAAAGAAATTTTCATTGTAAGGTTCGAAGATATAATTCTCTTTCACTTTGGCATATGCTTTTTTCATGATTGCCATTTCGGCACCCACTACTACTTCTTCCAATTCAATGGTTTTGCTTTCTAAAAAGATGGTGTCCCGTTTGTTTATTTCCGCAAAGCTGAGTTTAAGATTTTCATAGCCAATCAAACTAAAATTCAATTCATCCTGATCTGAAATAAAAGAAAAAGCACCGTCCGCATTGGTCATCGAATTGTCTTTTTGATTGTAAACACTTACATTTTCCAAAGGAAGTTTCGTCAATTTATCGACTACTACTTTTTTGGTCTGTATTTTTTGAGCCCCGGCATAAAACCCAAAGAAGAAAAGGGTTAAAATGATCACTTTATCTTTCATAGTACAACAATTGTTTTCATCAAATATAAAATATTCTAAGCTCAAACAATATTTATCTTACTAAATATCTTATCTTTAATTTAATGTCCCAAAACATAGCAGTTACAGCTATTTCATCAAATTCTGTGTTCAAATTACTTTGTTTTTAGACTACTTTTGTAACAAACCAACCTTTTTAGATACTTATTAAAAAAAATACACTTATGAAGTTTTTAGGAAATATAATTGCCACCGTTATTGGTATTTTTGTGTTTATTATCCTCTTCTTTTTTGGGGTAATTCTTATTGGAGCAATTTTTGGAGGAGACGATGCTGTTTCTGTCAAAAGTGATTCTGTAATCGAATTAAATTTAAAACAAATTCAAAACGACTATGCCGGAAAGTACAAAGACCCTTGGGTTACTGTTTTCTCGGATAAAAAAGGCATCGGCTTAACTGATGTAATCAATGCCATCGAAGCGGCAAAAACAGATGACAATATTAAAGGGATTTCTATTTTAAATGACGAGTCTTCTTTAGGTTTGGCACAATACAAAGATTTGAGAAACGCGCTTGAAAGTTTCAAAAAATCAGGAAAATTTGTTTGGGCTTATGCCAATACTTACTCTCAGAAAGAATATTATCTTAATTCAGTAGCCAATACTATTTATTTGAATCCTGCCGGTGATTTAGACTTTAAAGGTCTTTCGTCTGAGGTGATGTTCTTCAAAGATTTTCAGGACAAATCAGGCATTCATATGGAAGTGATTCGTCACGGAAAATACAAAAGTGCTGTTGAGCCTTTTCTTGAAAATAAGATGAGTGATGCCAACAGAGAACAAGTAACTGCACTTTTAAACTCGATCTGGACTACTGTTTCGACGGATATTTCAAAAAGCAGAAATATTCCGCTGGCCAAATTAAATGAAATCGCCAATGGTTTATTAGCGAGAACTCCGGAAATGGCCAAAGCACAACATCTGGTAGATATTATTGCTTATGAGGACGTCTACCATAATGCGATCAAAAAAGCCCTGAAAGTAACGGGAGATGACGATTACAACAAGATTTCTATTTCAGATTATACGCAAAATAACATTACAACAGCTTTAACCAATACGGCAACGGATCAAATTGCTATTATTTATGCTCAGGGCGAAATACAAAGCGGCGAAGGAGATGTTACGGTAATTGGTGAAGGTTCTATGCGACGTTCTTTACAGGAAGCTCGCAAAAATGAAGATGTAAAAGCAATCGTTCTGAGAATCGACAGTCCGGGAGGAAGCGCCTTAACTTCTGATCTGATCTGGAGAGAAATTGAAATTACCAAAAAAGTAAAACCGGTTGTGGTTTCTATGGGGAATTATGCTGCATCAGGCGGTTACTATATTGCTTGTAACGCCAACAAAATTTTTGCGGAGCGCAATACGATTACAGGTTCTATAGGTGTTTTCGGGATACTGCCCAACTTTACGCCTTTGGCCAATAAACTGGGTATAAACACCGAACAGGTAAAAACACATGAAAACTCAGCAAATTACAGCCCGTTTGTACGTGTGGACGAAAAATTTAAAGCCTTTACTTTAGAAGGTGTAGAACACATTTACAACACTTTTGTAACGCATGTGGCGGAAGGCCGAAAAATGACTTTTGCTCAGGTAGATGCTATCGCACAAGGAAGAGTCTGGTCAGGAAGTGAAGCTTTAAAAATTGGATTAGTGGATCAAATTGGAGGCTTGAATGATGCGATTGCTGAAGCGGCGAAAATTGCAAAAATCAAAACGTACAGCACACAAAACTATCCTGAATACGAAAAAACATTCAATGACCTTATTTCAAGACTGCCTTTTGCACAATCAAAAGAAGCTTTTATTAAGGAAGAAATTGGCGAAGAAAACTATATGCTTATCGAGCAGGTAAAAAGACTTCAGCAACAAAAAGGCGTTCAGGCGATGCTTCCTTTTGGAATAAACATTAAATAATTCCTTTTTAAAAATGAAAAAGTTATTTGCGCTTGCTGCTCTTCTGTTTCTGAGTTTTGTAAATGCCCAAAATAAAACGGAAGTTTCTTTTAAAGAAACTCCGATCGTTTTAAAAATCAATATCGATCAGCTTTTTGGTACGTTGACAATGCCGGATTTAAAAACAAAATGTCCGGTAGCCTTAATCATTTCGGGTTCGGGCCCTACGGATCGCAACGGCAACAATCCGATGATGAAAAACAATTCTCTGAAAATGCTGGCAGAAGCCCTGGCAAAAAACGGAATTGCCTCATTGCGATACGACAAAAGAGGAATTGGAGAAAGCAAACCATCGGCCATTTCAGAACAAACTCTTGTATTTGAGAATTACACTGAAGATGCCAAAAGCTGGATCAATTTGTTAAAGCAAGACCTTCGTTTCTCTCAGATCATTGTAATCGGACACAGTGAAGGTTCTTTAATTGGAATGATTGCTGGAGCAAAAGCCAATAAATTTATCTCCATTGCAGGGGCAGGAGAATCTGCTGACCAATTGATCAAAACGCAAATTGCTTCTAAATCAAACAAACAAATAGAGGAAATGACTTTCCCTATTATTGACAGCCTGAAAAGCGGTCATACCGTAAATAAAGTAGATCCAATGCTGAATTCTCTTTTTAGACCAAGCATTCAGCCCTATTTAATTTCTTGGTTTAAATACAATCCGCAAACCGAAATCAAAAAGTTGAACCTCCCTGTTTTAATCGTTCAGGGAAATCAGGATTTACAGGTAACCGTAAAAGATGCAGAACAGTTGTCTCAAGCCAATAAAAATGCGGAGCTCCTGATCGTTGACAAAATGAATCATATCATGAAAATCGTCGACGGAGACCATCAGTCCAATCTGGAAAGTTATAAAAATGAAAGTTTGCCTGTCTCCAAAATCATGATCGATAAGATTGTTTCTTTCATTAAAAAATAATCGCAATCATAAAATCCTTAAAAAACCGTTTGAATATATAATTCAGACGGTTTTTTGTTTTTAAGAAACAGGAGTATACTCTTATGTTTTACAAAAACTTTATATACGAACTCCACCAAAAAAAACTATTTTTGCAGCAATCAGTTAGCAATTTAACCCCTCAATTTATTTATATGTTAAAGAAAATTTTAAAAATAACAGCCATAGTTCTTGTGGTCCTAGTAGCGGCCTTATTTGCCATTCCGTATTTCTTTAAAGATCAAATAAAAGCCAAAATTTCAGAAGCCATCAACGAAAGTGTTGACGCGAAAGTAAGTTTTACGGATGCCGATTTAAGTTTGTTTCGAAACTTTCCGAACGCGACAGTGGGGATCGAAAAACTGGTGATTATCAATAAAGCTCCTTTTGAAGGGGATACTTTGGTTTCGTTAGGCGAACTGAATTTGAAGATGAGCATTAAAGAACTTTTTAAAGGAAAAGACGAACCTTTGAACATACAGGGAATCAGTTCTACAAACGGTCTCATCAATATTATTTTTAACAAAGATGGTGTTGGTAATTTTGATATCGCCCTAAAAAACAAAGAAAAAGAAGCGAAAGACGACAAAAGCAAACCGCTTTCGCTGAAAATTCAAAACTATAAAATTGAACAATTTACTTTCAGATATATCGATCAGGGATCTAAAATAAGAATGGTAATCGACAGTTTGAATCACGAAGGAACGGGCGATTTTACCAATTCAAAATTAGATTTAACCACAAAGTCTACGGCTAACGTTTCTTTGGATATGGATAAAATCAATTACATGAAAAATGTAAAACTGACTTTAGATGCTGTGTTAGGAATTGACCTTGAAAAGAGCAAGTATACGTTTAAAGAGAACAAAGCTTTAATCAATCAATTGCCTTTAGAGTTTGACGGATTTATTCAGATGGCAGATGCCAAACAAATTTACGATCTGAAGTTTAAGACACCTACTTCGTCTTTTACAAACTTCCTGGGACTAATTCCTTCCGCTTATGCTTCCAGTCTGGACGGGGTAAAGACTACCGGAGATTTTACAGTAGCCGGTTTTGCTAAAGGAGAATTGACGGAGACTACGGTTCCTAAATTTAATATTGCAATTGCTTCAAACAATGCTTCGTTTCAATATCCAAACCTGCCAAAGTCGGTTCAGAATATTGTAATTGATACAAAAATTATCAACGAAACAGGGATTCTGAATGATACTTATGTAAATCTGGATAAACTTTCCTTCCGAATTGATCAGGATGTTTTTAACGCCAAAGCCAACATCAGAAACATAACACAAAATCCGATGGTGAATGCCGCTTTAAAAGGAACGATCAACCTTTCGAATCTTTCTAAAGCGTATCCAATTAAAATGGACAAACCTCTTGCCGGTATTTTAAAAGCTGATGTTACTACACAATTTGACATGGCTTCTGTTGAAAAGAGTCAATATCAAAATATTAAAAATGCCGGAACAATGAGTTTGTCAGGGTTTAAATATACCGACGAGAACAACAAATCAATGAACATTAGTACGGCATTGGTTGAGTTTAATCCGAGTACCATAAACCTGAAGAAATTTGATGCTACGACCGGAAAAAGTGACTTAAGCATTAATGGTGTACTGGAAAATTTCTATGGTTTTATGTTCAAAAAACAAGAGCTGAGAGGAAATTTCAATATGAGTTCAAACCAATTGGCGGTTGATGATTTTATGACTTCAGGAACGGCTGCAACAGAGAAAACGGCTGCAAAACCATCTGAAGCTATGAAGATTCCTGCTTTTTTAAATTGTACTTTAAATGCCAAAGCCACTACGGTTTTATACGACAATCTAAAACTAAAAGACGTTTCGGGCAGGTTGATTGTGAAGGATGAAAAAGCAACTTTAGAAAACTTTAAAACATCGATTTTTGGCGGAACAATTGGTCTTAACGGAGCTGTTTCTACCAAAACAAAGGTGCCTACTTTTGATATGAATTTAGGTTTCAATCAGGTGGATATTGCGCAAACATTTACGCAATTGGACATGATGAAAAAAATTGCTCCTTTGGCCGGAATCATCAACGGAAAACTAAATTCTACTATAAAATTAAACGGAAACTTAGACGACAAAGAGTTAACTCCGGACTTAAAATCGATTTCAGGAGATTTGATTGGTCAGTTGCTTTCGACTACTGTAAATTCTAAAAACTCAACGGTTTTAAATGCCTTAACTTCAAACCTGAAATTTATTGATCCTAATAAAATAAATCTGAATGATATTAAAGCGGCCTTAACGTTTGATAACGGAAAAGTAAGTGTAAAACCATTTGACATCAAATATCAGGACATTAAGATTACAGTTGGCGGAACACATGGTTTTGACCAAACGATGAATTACAATTTAAAATTAGACGTTCCTGCCAAATATTTAGGCAATGAAGCCAATGCTTTCCTGGCAAAAATGTCTCCTGCAGATGCTGCAAAACTGCAAAACATTCCGATAAATGCTATTGTTAGCGGTAATTTTTCGAATCCAAAAATAACAACGGATATGAAAAATGCGGTGACGAGTCTGGCGGCACAGGTTGCGAATCAGCAAAAAGACAAGCTGACTCAAAAAGGAACTTCAGCCCTTAATGATTTTATCAATAAAAACACAAAGGCAAAAGACACCACAAAAGCAGCTGCCACTGAAAAAGAGCAGAAAACTCAGGAAGTAACTAAAAAAGCCAGCGACTTAATCAATGGCTTGTTTAAGAAGAAAAACTAAATAAAAAAAGGCATCTACGGATGCCTTTTTTGTTGTTCTTATATTTTTAAATTGCTTGTCCGATAGTACTAAGCTTCCCATTATTCAGGATGGAGTTTATGATTTTCACATAATCCTTTTTAGTGTGTAAGTTAATATCTATTCCGATACTGCAATTGTCGTAAGGTTCGTATTTTTTAAGGTTGGAGACCGAGAAGAGTCCAATTGTTGGAGTCTGTACTGCGCTGGCCAAATGCATGATTCCGCTATCGGCACCAATAAACAAGTCGGCATTGGCAATTACAGATCCTATTTCTCTGATGTCCTTGCTGTAAAATGTTGGCGCCTGAAAGGCAATCTGCGAAACATTTTCTACAGGCAGAATTTCGATAATATTATAGTCTTTATATTCTTCCTTTAGCTGGGTGTAGAAGTTCTCCCACCACTCCTCTGACAGGCATTTTGCACCAGTAGCATAAGTAAAAATACAAATCGTTCTTTTAGAGTTTTGTACTAAATCATTTAAGATTTTCTTTCCTTCCACAATTTCAGAAGAAGACAATCTAAGGTCAATCGGGGCTATTATTTTATTGCTTTTTGCTAATCCAAGTTTCGTTAAATAATTTCGGAAATTATAAACGGGGTATTTCGCAATATGATCGTAGTCATTTTTTAGAAGTTGAGATTCATCGTTTGAATCTCCGTAGAATTTATATTTAGCATTAGAGAACTGGACCGCTAAACGTCCTGAAGAAGAATTTTGATCGACATTGATCGCGATATCGTAGTTTTGTCTTTTTATTGAAATCCAGACATTCAGATATTGGAATAAATTGCTGAATGGTTTTTTAGGCAAACCGATTACTTTATTAATATTTTGATAATTTCCAAAAATCACCAGAGCTAAAGCTCCCTTAACAAACAAATCGACTTTACAATTTGGAAACATATCGGTGACTTCCTGAACAAGTGGCGTAATCAATAATAAATTTCCCAGTCTGGCATTTGGCCTACAGATCAAAACCCGCCTTACTTCGTTTTTATCTACTAAAACAATGTTCTGTTCTGTTCTTGGTTTTCCAATGTTCTTAGTGAGGTAGTGCATTAAGCTGCGCCTGACCACATTTACTCTTTTTAAAACACTCATCTTTTAACTAATTTATTGATTAAATATTTGTCTTTGGAAATTCAAAAAAAACTTTCGTTTATCCTTTTACTAAACTAGGTTCTCTTTAGATCTAAAATAAAAATCTTCTAATAAATAATTATTACAAAATTGTAATCAAATCTTTCAGGATTCAGATTACAACATGCTAAAAACAGTGTTATAAATATAATAAAAAATTAACAATCAATACTTTACGATATATTTTTTCTCTCTAAAATGTTAAACCGCTATGCTCACCACATAACCTTCGGACCCTCTAACATTAAAAACAGTTCCATTTTCAAAAATCAGATACTGCCCTTTAATTCCGGTTAGTTTTCCCTGAAAAGTTGGGGTTTTATCCAGATTTAGGCTTGTTACTTTGGTCGGATAATTTAAAACCGGATAGTGCAGTTCATACAAATCATTCTTTTGAGCATAAAAATATTCCTGTACTTCTGCAGGAATTAAGCTTTCCACTTTTGCTTTCTCTGCAAGCAGGTCAAAACTTTCACCTGTATTTTGAAGCATCTTTCTCCAGTTTGTTTTGTCGGTATAATGGTCTTTTAGTGCGACCTCCGTGATTCCGGCCAAATATCGGTTTGGAACTTCAACAATTGCAATGGCCTGAGTTGCTCCCTGATCGATCCAACGTGTCGGCACCTGAGTTTTACGGGTTACTCCAACTTTTACCTCACTCGCCAAAGCCAGATAAACCACGTGCGGCTGAAGCTGTACTTTTTGTTCGTACTCCAAATCCCGGTCTGCAATTCCAAGATGTGCCGTACTCAGTTCCGGACGCATAATCCAATCACCAACAGCAGGGCTCGAATAAAAGCATTCATAGCAAAATCCTTGTCGGTATATCTTTTTCTTCTTATGACAGTTCAGACATTCAAATCCCACAAAATTAATCTCAATTTCTTTGTTCAGTAATTGATTCATGTTTAGAAAACTGTCTTCGAAAACCAAATAATACTGAATTGGAGCCCCTATTTCAGTTTGCATTTTTGTAAGTACGCCTTGATATGTCATTAGAATTGAGATTGCTGATTGTAGATTTTAGATTGGCCTGCCTGAATTCTGAATTTTAAGGATTAAAATTCAGCTGAACCGGAATGTTTAATAAAAATAGAATGTTATTTTTTACAAAAAAACACTATTTTTGATACAACGGCAAAGTTAGTATTTGTCTTTCGATATTCAAATTTTAAGGTTCCTGATTTTACGCGAATTGTAAAATCTAAAATCTACAATCAGCAATCTAAAATATAAATTTCACTCATGCCCTTATCAATAATCAACTCTTTCGCTTCCTGGGTCCTAAAACAAAGGATACATCAAATAGAACTTTTTCTAAAATATCCGAATGAAGTTCAGGAAGAGCTGCTGCACAATTTATTGACAGCTTCAGAAAATACTATTGTAGGGAAACAGTATGATTTTGCATCGATCAATTCTTATCAAACTTTTGCTGAAAGGGTGCCGATTGCTACCTACGAAGAGCTTCAGCCTTTGATTGAACGTACCCGACAAGGGGAACAAAATGTATTTTGGGAAACCCCAATAAAATGGTTTGCTAAATCGAGCGGAACTACAAATGCCAAAAGTAAGTTTATCCCTGTGAGTAATGAAGCCCTCGAGGATTGTCATTATAAAGGGAGTAAAGATTTACTTTGTCTGTACCTCAACAACAATGAGGATTCGGAATTGTTTCTGGGCAAAAGCCTCCGTCTGGGCGGAAGTTCCCAAATCTATGAAAACAACAATACTTTCTTTGGCGATTTATCTGCTATTTTGATTGAGAATATGCCTATCTGGGCTGAATTTAGCAGTACCCCAAGCAGCAAAACTTCGCTAATGAGCGAATGGGAATCTAAAATTGCTGCGATTATAAATGAAACGAAAAACGAAAATGTAACCAGTTTTGCAGGCGTTCCGTCATGGATGCTCGTTTTAATGAATAAAGTTTTGGAGAACACGGGCAAAGAAAGTCTTTTGGACCTCTGGCCAAATCTGGAAGTTTATTTCCACGGAGGCGTGAGTTTCTCTCCATATAAAGAACAATACAAAAAGATTTTACCAAGCAAAGATTTCAGATACTACGAAATCTACAATGCGTCGGAAGGCTTTTTTGCTATTCAGGATTTAAACAATTCGAGCGATTTGCTGTTGATGCTGGATTATGGTATTTTCTATGAATTTATAGCCATGGATACCTTTGGTACTCCAAATCAAAAAGTAATTCGTTTGGCCGATGTAGAGCTAGATAAAAACTATGCCATTGTCATTACAACGAATTCCGGTTTATGGCGCTATTTGATTGGAGATACAGTTCGTTTTACTTCTCTAAACCCTTATAGAATCAGAGTAACGGGCAGAACCAAACATCATATTAATGTTTTTGGAGAAGAACTAATGGTCGAAAATACCGATCAGGCCATTGCCAAAGCTTGCCAGCTGACGCACACCGAAGTGATCGATTATACCGTTGCTCCTATTTTTATGCAGGACAAGGAAAAAGGAGCTCACGAATGGATGATCGAATTCAAGAAAAAACCTGCTGATGTAGGACTTTTTCAAAAAGTGCTGGATGAAACACTACAAACTTTAAATTCTGATTACGAAGCCAAACGTCACAACAATATGACTTTAAATCCTTTGGTGATTAATGTGGCGCGTGAGAACCTGTTTTACGACTGGCTAAAAGAGCGTGACAAATTAGGCGGACAACATAAGATTCCAAGACTTTCGAACCAGAGGGATTATTTGGAGCAATTGAAAGAAATGTAGTTTTTGATAAGATCTTTAATGAAATACCACGTTAGTTAGAATGGAATCAACAGAAAAAATTCAGAATTTAATTCCAATAGGTTATCTGTTTCTTGTCGTACTGGGAATTTTAAAAGAATGTGTTTTCTTTTTCCAATTGAAAATAAACATTCTGAAATATTCAACCATTATGGATATTCTAATCAGCCCCATTGCTGATCTAACTGCAAATCCGATTATCATTTTAAGCCTAATGGTTTTCGCCGTTCTTATCTTAGTTTTTCTGAGTTTGTGCTACAAGGATCGCAACAAAAGCTGGGCAAAAAAATTAATCGGTACTAAACCAGATGGCGATAAATTTTCAGACCTAGAGATCAAAAGCAAGCTGAAACATTTTTTATTAGTTTCCATTGGAATTGGATTGCTTAGTTTTTTCCTTGGTTTGGGAATTGGCGAAGGTCACAAAATTGCAGAGAAAATCAGGCTCAATAAACTGAAATACGAGCAAAAACTTACCTTTAACACAGGTGAAACCGAAGCCATTTTTTTGATAGATGTAAATAGCGCTTATTATTTTTATCTGACTCCAAAAAATAATGCGATCAAAATTGCTCCTCTGGGATCTATTAAAAATGTTGAGTTAACGAACTTAGAATCTGCAAAATGAAAAGTTCCCTTTTGATTTTACTGTTTATTCTCGTTTCCTGTACCAAAGAACAACATTCAAAAATAATTGTTCTTCAACCTTTGGGGAATTTCAAAACAGAGCAGGCAAAAAATGTTTATCATAAAATACAAACGATTAACCCTAATGTTGTTTTAAGAGCCAACATTCCCTTCCCGGAAAATGCATTTTACCCGGCCCGAAACAGGTATCGCGCCGACACTATTATTAAAACCATCAAAGATAATGTGGGCAAAGATTCTGTAATTGTGGGTTTATCCAACAGCGACATTAGCGTTACCAAAGGTAAAAACAAAGATTGGGGCGTTATGGGACTGGGGTATCATCCAGGTAAATCCTGTGTGGTTTCTGATTTTAGACTGAGCAAAAGAAACAAAGAAGTACAATTCTATAAAGTTGTTTTGCATGAGTTAGGCCATACCGAAGGTCTGCCTCATTGTCCTGTAAAAACATGTTTAATGAGGGATGCTGAAGGAAAAAATCATTTAGATGAGGAAACTAATTTTTGCATAAACTGTAAAAACTTTTTAATCGGAAAGGGGTGGAAACTAAACTATCCTACAACCTGAAATCTCAAAATACACTATTCAATTAACCAAAAACCAAAATAAGATGAGTACTAAAAAATTTAGCGAAATGACTACTGAAGAATTACTTAAAAGCCAAAAAATGTCAAAAACAGCCACCTATAGCTTTGCCGTAATTTTACTTTTATTATGTATTGTCAACATCTATCTTGTTTTTAAAAAAGGATTCAGTGCTTCTCAGGTTGTTCCTATTGCTTTACTGCCACTACTTGTTTTGAATTTTAAGACTTTAAAAGACATCAAAGAAGAATTGAAATCCAGAGAAAAATAAGACTCAATATTACCGAATCGCATGAGGGATAGAAGTGGAAATCCTTTTGTGCTGGGGTTCGGCACAAAAGATTGAAACGTATAGCCCGACCCGCTTTTTCAGCGAGACATGCCCATAAAAAAACCTTAGGTTTTATAAAAACTAAGGTTTTTTTGATTTATTTCAACTGTCAGGTTTACATCATATCAATATACCTGTCGTGGTACCCTAATAAATATAAAACTCCGTCAAGACCCAGACTTGAAATCGAGGTTGCCGCGTTTTCTTTTACTTTTGGTTTGGCGTGAAAGGCAATTCCCAAACCTGCTAAATTTAGCATTGGCAAGTCATTGGCACCGTCTCCGACCGCTATAGTCTGATTGATGTGAATTCCTTCTTTTTCGGCAATTGCTTTAAGGTATTCGGCTTTTTTCTGACCGTCTACAATATCGCCTATATATTTACCGGTTAGCTTACCGTCTTTAATTTCCAATCGATTCGCATGAACATAATCGATACCCAATTCTTTCTGCAGGTACTCTCCAAAATAGGTGAATCCTCCAGACAATATTGCCGTTTTATATCCGTAATATTTTAAGGCTTTCATCAATCGATGCGCTCCTTTTGTAATGGGTAAATTGAGGGCGACATTTTGCAAAACATCTTCGCTTAGCCCTTCGAGTAAAGCCATACGCTGTTTAAAACTTTCGTTAAAATCAATCTCGCCATTCATTGCCGATTCAGTGATAGCACGAACCTCATCTCCTACTCCGTTCAGCTCAGCCAGTTCATCAATTACTTCGGTCTGAATTAAAGTCGAGTCCATATCGAAGCAAACCAAACGTCTGTTTCGTCTGTAAATATTGTCTTCCTGGAATGAAATATCGACATCCAAAGTTCTGGAAATTTCCATGAAACTTGCCGTCATATGGATCTTATCTACAATTTCACCGGTCACGGATAATTGTATGCAAGAGCGTGGATATTCTTCTATTTCTACAATAGACGTTCTCCCTGTTAATCTTATAATAGAATCAATGTTCAGATGCTGGTCTGACATTATTTTAGTCACAGCGGCCAGCTGAGAAGCGGTCAGTTTTTCGCCCAGTATATTGATGATGTAACGCTGTTTGGACTGTGATTTTACCCACTTTTCGTAATCGTCGATAGAGATCGGAATAAATTTTACTTTAATTTCCAACTCATAAGCTTTGAACAGCAAGTCTTTTAAAACCGGACCCGAGGAGGAACCTGCCTGAATTTCAAATAAAATCCCCAAAGAAAGTGTATCATGGATATCGGCCTGACCAATATCTAAAATATTAGCATCGTAGGTTGCCAACACAGCAGTCAAACCTGCCGTCACTCCTATTTTATCATGTCCTGAAACTTTTAATAAAATAATCTCTTTGTCTTCTCTTACCATCTTAATCTTTATTGATTTTATGAGTGACAAAAATCGACAATCTAAAGTTGATAAAAAAAGATATTGCTTGTTTTTTAAAAAGAAAAAGCACCTAAGAATGTGCTTTTTGGAGTAATTTAACAATTATGTTCCGGGATCAAAATAACCTAACTTTTTTGATCTCAGAACTGTTTTTGACCACAGATTTCAAGGATTAAAATAAGCAATCCCTGAAATCTTTTTTATGGTGGACAAAATGAAAGAAGTTATTTTAAGTCGGTATATTTTCATCAAAGTTTACCATCCAGCTTACACCGAATTTGTCTTTGAACATTCCGAAATAAGCTCCCCAAAAGGTTTTTGCCATTGGCATAAAAACGGCTCCTCCTGCTGAGAGTCCGTTAAAAATTCGATCTCCTTCTGCTGCGCTGTCTACATTTATTGAGATTGAAAAATTCCCGCCAAAAACTACATCACCGGATTGTTCACTGCTATCACTTCCCATCAGGATAGTGTTTCCAATTGGCAATGACACGTGCATGATTCGGTTACCGTCTTTTTCGGATACCGGACCACATCCTTCTTCGCCTTCCGGCATTTCATTAAATCTTCCAAGAAACGGAAATTCTCCTCCAAAAACGGATTGATAAAACAGAAATGCTTCTTCACAATTTCCGTTAAAAATTAAATAGGGGTTTACTGCTGTTGCCATGATATTTGTTTTTTTGTTTATTGTTTATTGTTTGTCGTTTGTTATTTATTGTTCTGAAAGTTCTTTGGCCATTTCGAGCCCTTTAGGAAAAGCTTCTTTAAAGTAGTCAATGTATTTTTCGACTACATCTACCTGAGCCACCAAATCGGTAAACTCATCGTCGGCTGTTAAACGATAGGTTTCCATTGCGCCGCTCCACTTTTTTGTTTCTTCGTCAATAGGCAGTTCTTTAAAATCTTTGATTTCGCCTATATGTTTAAAAGCCATGTACTCGTTTGGCGTTTTGGTCTCGATAATGCTGTTCATTCCTTCTCCGTTTGGAGACAGAAAATGTATTTTATCCCCCTGATTCCATTCACTTACCGCATATGAACCTTCACAAAAAGCTCCTGTCCATTTTTTATACGTTTCGTCATTCCACAAAACCGACCAGACTTTTTGTGCCGGAGCTTTAATTCTAATTTTAAATTCTAAAGTTTCCATACTCATGATAGTTTACTAAAATCCATAAATAATACGTTCCAACGATGACCGTCTAAATCCGCAAAACCGCAACCGTACATCCAGCCCTGACTTTCTGCAGGGGAAGCAAAAACAGTTCCTCCGGCTTCTGTAACTTTTCTCGCCAGTTCATCGACCTCGGCAATACTTTCGGCATCAATGGAGATCAAAACTTCTGAACTTGTTTGGGTATCGGTGAGTTTATTTTGAGAAAAACTGGCAAACAATGCTTCTTCAAAAAGCATCACTACAAATTTTCCTTCTCCAACCACCATGCAAGTTGAGCTTGGTGTATCGTGTTCTTCATTAAAAGAGAATCCTATTTTCGAAAAAAAAGCTTTTGATTTTGCCACCTCTTTTACTGGCAAATTCAGCCATATTTGCTTTGTCATTCTTACTGCTTTTTAAAATTAAATTCTTTCTCTGCGATGTCAATCAGCACCTTTGTCACTTTGCTTCTTTGAACCTTTGAGCCTAAAAAAACTAATTGCTCTCGGTATAACTTTTAAAATTATCCATGATCGCTTGCCAGCCGCCGCGTTGCATTTCTTCCGGATTTTGCGTTTCAGGATCAAAACTTTCAATGACCTCCACTCCGTTTGGCGTTTCTTTAAAAGCAATTTCTACTTTTCTCCCATCTTCTAAAATATATTCAATGGCTTTATTTTTTTCGACTACTGTATATTCTCCTCCAAAATCAAAACTCATACTGCCATCTTTTGCAGCCATAGTCGATGTAAATTTCCCTCCTACTCTCAGGTCATTTTCGGCATGAGGTGTATGCCAGTCCGGAGAAGCAAAACTCCACTTTGTGATGTGTTCCGGTAATGTCCAAAATTCCCAAACTTTGTCTATTGATGCTTTAATCGTGTTTTGTACTGTTATCATTTTGTTTTTGTTTTTAATTGTATTTTTAAATTTAAATCTTGTTCCGTTTTTTATTTAATTATTTTCAACATAGTCTTTAAAACAGTCAATCACGGCCTGACACCATTGCCTTTGCATGCTTTCAGAATTTTCTGTTTCAGGTTGAAATTTTTCTGTAAGAATTACTTTTTCACCATTTTCTTCAAAATGAACACTTCCGATTCTGTTGTCAGCTAGTTGATACGCTATTACCAAAAAGGTTTCTACCCCGGTGTAAACTCCTTCATAATCAAAAGTCGCAGTTCCGTCTTTGGCAGCCATCGTATATTTGAATTTACCTCCAACCTTCAAATCATTTTCGACATAAGGTGTAGACCAGTCCAGAGAACCAAAACTCCATTTTGTGATGTGTTCGGGTGCTGTCCAGAACTCCCAGACTTTGCTTACGGGTGCGTTAATGGTATTTTGTACTGTTATCATGGTTTATTTATTAAAATAAAAGATCTTTCTTTATAAAATTACAAATTATTTAAAGCAAATTTAATTTTTTAGGATTAGCTTTAGGTTACATTAAAAGTCAATTTTAGGGGCATTTAAGACAAAATACTTACTTTTGTAAACATTCATTTTTCCAAAAACCTATATTATCATGACTAAGAAAGTAGGATTAATTGTTCCGCACGACTATAAATTACTAAGTATAGCGGCCATTTTAGAAGTTTTTGAAACCGCCAATAAACTCTCTAAAGAAAACGAAAAACCTTTTGAAATTATGGTATTTCAATCGGCTGAACAGATCAATGAAGGACAGTTGTTTGGGTATAAGGTTAATCCGATTGAAGATTCGGATACCATTCTTGAACTTATTTTGATCCCCGCTTTTACCACTGATAATATGAGTGAGATGATTGCAAAGAACAAAAATTTCATCCCCTGGCTGAAAAAACACCATCAGTCCGGAGCCGAACTGGCGAGTTTTTGTACCGGTGCCTTTTTATTTGCCGCTTCGGGTTTGCTTAACGAAAAGTTAGCCACAACACATGTTGATGCCTGCAGCGCTTTTACCAAAGCATTTCCGTTGGTGAAATTAAAACCCGAGGAAACTTTAACCGCAGACGGTAGTTTGTATACCAGCGGAGGCTCGACCTCAACTTTTCACTTACTGATTCTTTTGGTTCAGAAATACTGTGGAAATGAAATTGCAGTTCAAATTGCGAAGATTTTCTCGATTGATTTAAACCGATACAAACAAAGCTATTTCAGCACCTTTAGACCGAATCATTTGCACAATGACACCTTAGTTGCGATGCTGCAACAAAAAATAGAAAGCCAATACCACACGATCGAAAAACTGGAAGAGATTACCAAAGACATTCCCACAAGTGCCCGCAACATGACAAGGCGGTTCAAGCAAGTTACAGGTATCCCGCCAATCGAGTATTTGCAAAATATAAGAGTGGAAAGTTCTAAAAAATATCTGGAACAAACCCAGCTTTCGATTTCTGAAATTATTGAAAAAACGGGCTATAATGACCCTAAAGCTTTTAGAAAAGTATTTTACAAAATGGTGGGCATGAAACCTATTGAGTACAGAGAGAAGTTTAGGGTGCAGTAAAATGCCCCGGAAATGATGGGTTACTTTATGCTTTTCATCGCCTCTTCTTCCTGAATAATCCGAATCACTAAAAGTATCAGATACACAGGGAAAAGGTATGTTAATGTCTTCCATGCATTACACAATAATCCGACTCCCACAAGTTCGGGAATGATATTTAAAAAGTAATTTGGGTGTCGTATCGTTCGAAACAAAAATGATCGGACTATTTTGTGATTGGGAGCAATATATATTTTTACAGTCCATATCTCCCTTAACTGATAGATAATATAAAAAAGCATTGTATAGCCAAAGATCATGAGACAAAGTCCGTATTCACTATATCTGTTGAACATTATTTTCTGGGTATAGGCTTCATAAAAGGAGCATACATAAAAAAGAAAATGTGTTACGGATAGAAAAAAAGAATTTAGTTTTCCAAATTGTGTTGCTCCCTCAGCTTTTAGTCTTTTCTCATTTGCAAGTGATATGGCAAGTGATATAATCCGCACTGTAAAGAATGCTATTAAGACAATTAATACTTTATTCATAATTTGTTATGTTTAATTAAAATGGTGTTTTTAGGACGGTGTCAATCAAATAGTTCTCAATTATAACTCGTAATTAACATAATCGCCAATTACCCTGGCTAGCTCCTTCTCACAACAACACATTTTTTTCAAATATAAGAAAAAACTTAAAAAACTAAACTAAAAAAATATTTTACTGAATAAAAAAACCTGCCCGAATTAACGAGCAGGTTTTAATAAACTGTTTTAATCTAATTTTAGAAACTTATGAAGCGATTTCCATACGTTTCAATAGATTTTTATTTAAAGTATGTTTTGCATAATCTTTATCGATACTTAAGATTTTATCGTCTGAACTTGGCAATTCGTACATGGCATCGGTTAAAATTGCTTCGCATAACGAACGCAATCCACGTGCACCTAATTTGTACTCTAATGCTTTGTCTACAATAAAATCTAATGCTTCATCTGTAATGGTGAACTCAACATCATCCATTAAGAATAATTTTTGATATTGTTTTACCAGAGCATTTTTAGGCTGTGTCAAAATTGCACGCAAGGTCTCTTTATCTAAAGGATCCATATGCGTTAAAACTGGTAAACGTCCAATAATTTCAGGAATCAAACCAAAATCTTTAATGTCTTTTGGAATGATGTATTGCAATAAATTGTCTTTATCGATATTGTCTACATTTTTAGAAGTCGAATATCCAACAGCCTGACGGTTCAGACGTTTAGAGATAATGCGTTCGACACCATCAAAAGCACCTCCTGCAATGAACAGGATGTTTTGGGTGTTTACTTCCACAAATTTCTGGTCCGGGTGTTTACGTCCTCCTTTTGGCGGTACGTTAACCACTGTTCCTTCTAATAATTTTAGTAAAGCCTGCTGCACTCCTTCACCAGAAACGTCACGGGTAATGGATGGATTATCACTCTTACGGGCAATTTTATCGATCTCATCAATAAAAACGATTCCTCTTTCGGCTTTGGTTACATCATAGTCGGCAGCTTGCAGCAAACGTGTCAAAATACTTTCGACATCTTCTCCTACATAACCTGCTTCTGTAAGTACGGTCGCATCAACGATAGCCAAAGGAACATCTAACATTTTAGCAATCGTTTTGGCTACTAATGTTTTTCCTGTTCCGGTTTGTCCCACCATGATGATGTTACTTTTTTCAATCTCTACTTCATCGTCTAATTGCTGTTGCATTAAACGCTTGTAGTGATTGTAAACAGCAACCGACATTACTTTTTTTGTCTGATCCTGACCAATAACATATTGATCTAAGAAGGCTCTGATTTCTTTTGGTTTCTTTAAAATTAAATCCCCAACAAGTTTTGCGCTTCCGCTTGATTTTAATTCTTCTAATACAATTCCATGTGCCTGTTCGATACACTTATCACAGATATGTGCATTAATACCTGCAATCAATAAATTGGTTTCTGGCTTTTTTCTTCCACAAAACGAACATTCTAATACTACTTTAGCCATTCTTTCTTAGTTACTAAGCTGCAAAGTTACTAAGTTTCTAAGATTTATCACTAAAACCTTAAAAACTTAGCAACCTCTTAACTTTTTATTTTTTGTTTCAGGTGTAATTTTGTTTCAGGTTTCAAGTTTCAAGTTAATCTTATAACCTTAATAACTTTGCCACTTTGAACCTTTAAAAAATTATCCTCTTCTTAATACTTCATCAATCATTCCGTATTCTTTCGCTTCGTCAGCAATCATCCAGTAATCACGCTCACTGTCTTTATGTACTTTGTCAAAAGTTTGTCCTGAATGCTGAGAGATAATATTATACAATTCATCTTTCAGTTTCAACATTTCGCGTAAGTTGATTTCCATATCTGTTGCAACTCCCTGAGCTCCTCCTGATGGCTGGTGAATCATTACTCTTGAATGTGGTAAAGCCGAACGTTTTCCTGCTGCTCCTGCACATAATAAAACAGCTCCCATAGAGGCTGCCATACCGGTACAAATTGTCGCTACGTCTGGTTTGATATACTGCATGGTGTCATAAATTCCTAATCCTGCATAAACACTTCCTCCAGGAGAATTTAGATAAATTTGGATGTCTTTTGAAGCATCAGCACTTTCTAAAAATAATAATTGTGCCTGAACGATATTCGCGATCTGATCGTCGATACCTGTTCCTAAAAAGATAATTCTGTCCATCATTAATCTCGAGAAAACATCTAATTGAGAAATATTCAACTGACGTTCTTCAATAATGTATGGAGTCATATTAGTTGGATTCATTGCAGCTATGATTTTATCATAGTACATTGCGTTTACTCCCTGGTGCTTTGTAGCAAATTTTTTGAATTCTTTACCGTAGTTCATATTTTTAGTTTAAAGTTTGAAAATCTAAAGTCAGAAAGTGACTTAATCGGATAAGACAAAGTTCATACCTTTTTATAAAGGATGCCAATTTGTCTTACTTTTTTTTGTTTCAGGTTTCAAGTTTCAGGTTGTTTACCGTTCGTTCCAACGAAAACTTGAAACCTGAAACAAAAAAACTTGAAACAAAAAAAAGAGCGTCAGAAAAAACTCCTGACGCTCAAATATACTTATTTTTTAGAAATTATTCTCCGTATGAAGCGGCAATAAATTCTTCGTAAGTTACTTCTTTTGTTGTTGGATTTGCTTTTTCTTTGAACACTTCCAATAATTTTTCAGCTACTACCTGCTCAGAAAGTCTTTTCACTTCTTCCTGGTTAGATAATACTCTTGCAACAATTCCCTGAACTTCTTCGTCAGTTGGATTTGTTTGTCCAAATTGAGCCATTTGCTGTCTGATTGCGTTTGTTGTAAAAGCTTTCAAATCTTCAAATGTAATTTGGATATTGCTTTGAGCCATAGCTTTTCCTTCGATCAATTGAAAACGTAATCCTTTTTCAGATCTTGCATATTCAACCTCAGCTTCTTCTGCAGAAAGTTTTTTCTCTCCAACAGTTTGTAACCATTTTTTAAGGAATTCAGCCGGTAAATCAAATTTTGTGCTTTCGATCAGGAATTCCTGAACGTCTAACAATAATTTTTGGTCTGCCTGTTGTGCGAATTGAGCTTCAGCATCTTCTTTAATTTTAGCTTTCAAATCTTCTAAAGAAGCTACTTTCCCTTCACCAAAAAGTTTATCAAATAACTCTTGGTTCAATTCAGCCAATTCAGCTCCGTTGATTGCCTCGATAGTAAAGTTTACTTCGATATCTAAACCGTGAACATCATCATGAGCTACTTTTAAGTAATCCATTAATTGGTGATCATCTTCGAATAAACCTTTTGTGCTTACTGCTACAACATCACCTACTTTTTTACCGATGAATTTATCAGCAGTAGCTTTGTTGAATGTAGATAAAGCAATTGTAGTGGTATTGTTGATTCCTTTTTCTTCGTTAGAGAAAGTTCCTGTCAAATCTGAATCAGCCACTACCGCTTCTTGTGGAATTGCTTTTCCGAATTGTTTTTGGATACGCTCTACCTGACCGTCGATTAATTTATCGTCAGCAGTTACGATGTATTTTACGATATTGTTTTTAGCTTCTAAATCAATTTCGAAGTTTGGCACTAAACCAATTTCGTATTCAAATGTTAATTCTTCAGCATCCCAGTCAAAGTTTTCATTTTCTTTGGCAAGTGGAGTTCCTAAAAGATTTAATCTTTCAGATTGAACAAAACGCTCTAAAGCCAAATCAACTACTTTTTTAACTTCTTCCTGCTTAATTGCTTTTCCATATTGTTTTTCAACAAGGTCTTTAGGAACCTGTCCTTTTCTAAAACCTTTTACAGTAGCCAATGGCATTTTTTCGTTTATTCTTTTTGCTACCTGACCTTTATAATCCATGTGAACAACTGTCATTACGATGGTTTCGTTCACAGCGTCTGTTGCTACTCTTTTAATATCCATTTTCTTCTTTAATTTACATAATAAAATTGGGTCGCAAAATTATAAAATTTTTGCAACCCAACCAAGTTTTTAATCTATTGTATTTGAATACGTTTTAATCACGCTCTCTCAATTTGTTTTAATTCTCGTCTCCTACTATTTTGTAGGTAATAGACTGAAGGATAGACAAGATGACACTAAAGAACAAGGCTGTCCAGAATGAATCGACCGCAAATCCTCCGACAATATTGGTACATAGTAAAATAATGATCGCATTAATCACCAGTAAAAACAAACCTAAAGTAATAAGTGTCACAGGCAATGTCAGGATGACTAATATTGGTTTTATAAACAGATTTAACAACCCTAAAACAACCGCAACAATTATTGCTGTCGTAAAACTTGCCACATGTACACCCGGTAAGAAATTTGCGATTAACAAAACCAAGCCTGCAGTAACAAGGAGTCTAAGTAATAGTTTCATATTTTTTTGATTTAAAATTTTATTTAAAAGTACTAAAATTTAATAATATAAACCTTTAGTTAAAATTCCGCTGATCGCTTTTTTTTCGTGAGCCAGCAATTTCTCTTTTTCCTCATCAGACATGTCGTGTACTACTCCGGCGTATTCTATACCATCAAATCCTAAAATTTCATCAAAAATAAGCTTTACCCTTTCCACATGATAATCGGAAGTAATGACAACAACTGAATTTAAATGATGCTTTAAGATTATTTTTTTGGACAACACAGCATCTTCAACTGTATTAGCCGACAATGCGGTCTCTAAAAAATTTTCCGGACAAAGTCCGTTGTTTCGTAAATGTTTCATGGCATAATCGGCATGCGGAAGCAACGCCTTATTAAAATGTTCGCCAAAACCACCTGTACAAATAATACAATGCTCTTTAGGGATAAAAATATCCAGACAATAATTTAAACGGTCTAAAGCAATTTCCCCCAAGTCTCCATTGTCTGAGTTTGGTGATCCTAATACAATTATAACTTTCATCTTTTTAAACAGAATAGCATTTACAGTCTAAAATCAAAGCTTACTCTTTTAAAAAGGTAGCGGTCAGTTCAAAAAACAATTTTGGATTTTCGGCATGCAGCCAGTGTCCGGCATTGGGAATGGTTTCGAATTTCGCCTTTGGAAAATGCCCGCGTATGGCGTCAAAATCTGAATCTGCAATATAACCTGAATCTCCTCCTCTAATAAATAAGGTATCTTTATCGAAAACCAGACCTTCAGCCAGTGGTTTTCCGATAGCATCCAGATTGTCATTAAAAACAGCCAGATTGAATCTAAAAGCCAACTGCCCTGGTTCAGCCCAGTATAAATTTTTCAGCAAAAATTGTCGGGTACCAAAATCAGGAACGTATTGTGCAACGATTGCCTCAACATCATTTCGGCTTGGTTTTACCGAAAAATCAACGGCATTTAAACCTGCCAAAATATCCTGATGGTGTTGTTTGTAAAATCTCGGACCAATATCGGCTACAATTAACTTATCAAGGATTTCAGGATAGGTAGTCGCAAAAAGCATGGCTACTTTCCCTCCCATTGAATGTCCCAAAAGATCTATTTTATTCAACTGATTGGCCTGACAATATTCAAACACATCCTGTACCATCGCCTCATAAGACCATTCATCTGAATGAAAACTGCGGCCGTGATTTCTTAAATCTAAAAGATGAACCTGAAAACCGGCATCGACATATTGTCCTGCTAGTGTTTTCCAGTTATCAGACATTCCTAAAAATCCGTGCATGATGACTAAAGGTTTTCCTTCCCCTTCTATTTTTGAGTATAACATTTATTGTGGTTTTAAAAACTGCTCACAAAGGTAAAAAAAGTTTAGGGATCCACCTTTAAACTAATTAGGCTTCATACGGCTATTTTAGTAGAAAAAAGTTCCCTGCCTTACGGCTTCCCGTAAAGAAAGCACAAATACTAAACGTAACTTGCGGCTCTAAAAATCAAAGTGAATTTTTGATTCAATTTATTTAATTTAAACCTCAACCATGATTAAAAAATTATTTTTACTATCGTTAGTTGCTTCTCAACTTATGGTTTCATGTTCTAGTGACGAACTCAAAGAAGAAACTCCAACTGAACAAAATCAGACTCTGGCAGAACAAATTGCAAATCTTGTAAAACAGCCTTATTCAAAACTAACTCCGGCGGAACAAAAAGTAAAATTAGAAGCTGAAGCTAATGAGATGCTGGTTCAGTTAGACAAATCAAAAAGTTCTGGCGCTATTGAAGCAATACAAAACTTAGGCAGATTATTAGGCCTTAGAAAGATTGATATTTTTAATGGAAAAAATGATAATGCAGTAGAAGATATTTTAAATGTTTCTGGTGTTTACGGTATTTATACCTGGGACAATACTGCAAAAATCTGGGTTAAAACAGCTTCTACTACAGAATTAAAGTTTGTTTTCCCTGCAAAAGCGTCACAAACAGCAAACAATGCAGTATTCTCTGCTAAAAGCACTTCATCTGATATCAAAGTAAAAAGCATCGATACTTATGGAAGCTGGAAGTATGACCCTGTAAAACAGCAATACACTCAAAGTCCATCTGTATATGACTATTTCTTTTTACCAACAACTGCAGATGCTACCTTAACAATTGATAATGCTCCGGCAGCTACTTTTACACAAACTGCAAAGTATTCTAACAAAAAAGAAATTCCAGACGATTTTGCCTACAAGATGACTTTAAATGATGGGTATGCCTGGGAAATGAGTGGTAAAAAAGCACTTGAAAGTACTTCAAAAGCAGCTTTTACTTTTAACGGAAAAACATTAGTTGATTTCAACGCCGGAAGTACAGCAAACATTGATGGTTTACTTGAAAATAGCGAACTGGTTCAGTACAGAGGAAAAGCAAATGGTTTAATTAAGTTAATGGACAATTTTATTATTGTTGCTAATATGGATTTAGCTACTGAAGCAGCTGATGATATTGCATTAGACAAAAGCATAATCCGTCCTGCTTATATAACTGACAACACCAACCCTAAAAATGACTACAAAGCCTATTACACTGCTTTAAACGCATACGAGAAAAAATACTCTGAAGGCTTGGTCGCTCTTTTCAACAAAAACATAAAATTGATCTTAGTTTCTAAGAAAGACGGAACTAAAATAGCTGATATTATCCAACATTCAGAAGCGAGAGGTAAACATACTTTTAACCTGCCAGTTTGGAATGAGAAAGACAAATACTGGTCATGGGGTACAAATCAAGGGGAATCATTCTCACAACCTTACATGGAAGAAATCTATTACCTGAAATTCAGTGACAACACTGAGGTAGAAATGAGCACTTATTTCTCAGAAGGTTTTGGAGCACTTGAAACTAAATTCGAGAATTTCGTAAAAGCATTCCAAAGATAATTGCTTTTAAAAGATAACCTTAAAGCCGTTTTGAAAACATTTTCAAAACGGCTTTCTTTTTTCCGGAGTCTTAACAATCAAAGTACTCTGACCATATCCTGCCCAAATACCTATACCGCCTTTTATGTTTGATTTTAAACTAGTGTTTGCCGGATAAATAGGGTTTCTGCTGTTTACGATTTCGTTTTGCCAGCTGTTCCAAAAATCCAGCGCTTCTTTATTTTGAGTTCTCAATTTTACATGAATTAAATCTCCGTCTGTAAAATAAGGCGTAAACTTAGTTTTAGGAAAGAGTAAAACTCCTCTGTTAATTTGTACGGATACTGCGGCTGTACTAAAGTTCTTATCGTCTAAATTACCATAAAACGAAGGCACAAAAATAGACTCCTTCCCTTCTATTCTTGTCGCAATCTGATAATAGTTCTTTTCGTTTACCGGATCGTCAAATTTCACAAAAACATAACCCGTTGTATCGGAATCCGTTTTCTTTACGTACTCAGCACTTTTTATCGCTACGGTTTTTGGAATTTTGGTTGTCGCTTCCACAATCCGATTCAGGAATTCAATTTTTAACGAATATTCTTTTCCTGCTTCTCCTTTTAAGGTTGTCCCATAATACACAAACGGAGGCACTCTGTCTTTATCATTTTTAACCTTTAAGACCTCCGACGTCTGACCGTCAGAAACTGTAATTTTGGCTGATCGGATCACATGATTTAAAACATTGGTAGAATCAATCATTTCGGTAACCGGAATACTCCTCGACAATAAAACCTGAGCATAATCGCCTTCCTCAATCCAGCCCTCTACTACAATTTTAGATTCGGCACTTTGCGTACTAAAATCGTCTTTCGAACAACTTGTCACGACCAAAACTACAAGAAACAGTATATATTTTTTCATCTTTTAAAATTTAAATCTCCAACTTACAGAAGGCAATATGCGATACAAAACCTTTTCTTCCTGTTTTACAATTACACTGTTTTTATCTTTATTCACCTTAACATCCAAAACCATATAAATCGGATTTTCGATATTGAAGGTATTGTAAATTGAAAAATTCAGCGCACTTTCTTTTTTATTGGTTTTCAGGAAAAAGTAATTCACCGAAAGGTCTGTCCGGATATAATTGGGCATCTGCGCATTGTTGTAGCCCGAATATTCTTTAACGGGATTATTGTTGATGAAATACCAGGAAGTAGGCATTGTAAATCGGTTCCCGGAACCAAATAACTGTGTTACTCCAAAATTCCATTTGGCATTCAGCTCATACATTCCGACGATCGACAAATTATGGCGTCTGTCGTATTTGGCAAAATATGTTTTCCCATTATTCAATTCCTCAAAATTTCGATCGGACCAACTTAACGTATAACTCAGCCAGCCTGTAAACTTCCCATTGCTTTTGCGCAGCATTACTTCTAGTCCGTATGCTTTTCCTTTTCCAGTTAACAAATCGTTTTTAAATGTTGTCGTTTCATTAAACTGAGTAATCCCGTACGGGTATTCGAGTAAATTTTTCATCGAGCGATAGAATCCTCCGAGAGAAGTCGTAAAGTTCTTCGAAATATTCTGATTAGAACCAATCGAAAATTCATCCGACAATTGCGGTTTTATACCATCGGAACTGGCGATCCAAAAATCAGTAGGAATCCCGACACTTGAAGTTGTGATCAAACTCAGATACTGATATTGTCTGTTATAAGATCCGTAAAAAGAGTATTTCTCGTTCCAGCTATAATTCAACAAAACACGGGGCTGAAAATGCAAATAGGAATCACGGGAACCGGACGTGTAATAATTAACCCTAAGACCCAATTCAGCATTTAAACGATCGGTGAATTTTGGTCTTATGGTAGTAAAAACAGCCGCTTCATTGGCATTAATTGTATTGTTTTGAATAGCACTATTGGCATCGGTCAGGTTTTCGACATTGACTTTTTGAGGCTGCAAATCATGATGTACATATTGCAGACCAGATTCTACAGGAACATTTTTGATCTGATATCGAAAGACATTATTAAATCCAAAGTCTTTTACATAGGACGAAACGTCAAACCCAATTGTAGCCTGCTCCATATCCAGCTCATTAGAATATTTACTAAAATAAACGGCGTTTGACATGCTTATTTTTGGCGAAATGGTTGTGACTAAGGTTGGCGAAATGGTAACATTGCTCCACTTTAAACTTGTGCGCAAAGCAAGATTTTCATCATTGATTTTTAATGCATCACCACTAACAAAAGCATCTACAGAGAGTAAATTGTTCTTAGAAACCTGAGAAATAAAAGTGATATTTCCGTCAGAGAAACCGTATTTCATATTCTGAACGTCATTGTTTTTTGAACCGGAACGCAGTAAGGGCGCAACAATCTCATCAATATACGTTTTCCTGCCCGAGAGGTACAAGCCCGAATTTTTACCTATTGGAGCCGTCAAGGTAAGCTGTGAAGCTAAAATTCCAACATTCCCCTGAATACCCAATTCTGAAGGTACTTTTTTATTCGGAATCAAAAGTGTGGTTGAACTTAAACGTCCGCCATATTTTGCATTCGAACTTGATTTATCAAACTCGACACCTTTAATATGATCGGTATTGTAAAAAGGAAAAATGCCCAACAAGTGAGACATTCCATACACAGGAGTGCCATCGTATAAAATGGCATTGTGCCCCGGGTCTCCACCCCGAACATATAAATATCCGTTTGCATCTCCCGAATTTTGCACTCCGGGGGTCAACTGCAAAAGCTTTATGATATCGGTGGTTCCTAAAACGGTTGGAACAGAAGAAAGTTCTTTTAAATTAAACAATAATTTGCCTCCTGATAAAGTTGTAATGGCACTTTTTTTATCATTGTTTACTATAACTTCTTTCAGATGAGCAACATCTTTTTCGAGTACGATCGAAAGCACGGTATCTTTGACAACCTTAAGCTTAATAACTTTCTTAAGATATCCCAATTGGCTAATGGCTATTTCTACCTGCCCTAAGGGCATTTGCTGTGAAAAATGACCAATAGAATCTGATATGGCGTAATAGTACTGCTGATCCGTCTCTAAAGAAACACTTGCTCCAATGAGGTTTTCATGTTCAGAAGATTTTATATTCCCAATGACGCTGGCTTTGGATTGGGCAAATACATTGGAAAAACAGAGTAAAAAAAAGAGGGTAATTGTTTTTGGCACTTGATTTTAATAAGAAAAGTGCGAAAGTAAACAATTACCCAATGTTTTCTGAGCGTATATGCTATTTTATTTCCTCAATGAATTGGCGTTCTGCTCAATTCGGTACGCAATGCGTTCCAAAATCATCTAAAACAGAAAACTTACTTCAACTTATTCAGATACATATTTACTACATTATCCAAACCAAGATAAAGCGCTTCTGAAATTAAAGCATGACCAATAGAGACTTCTAGCAATCCTGGAATATTTTGTTTGAAAAACTGAATATTATCCAGGCTAAGATCGTGACCTGCATTGATTCCCAAACCTAATTCATTGGCCAGTTTTGCAGCTTCCACATAAGGATCGATTCCGTTTTTATTTCCTAAGCCGTATTGATGTGCAAAAGCTTCGGTGTACAATTCGATACGATCTGTTCCGGTTTTTTTTGCTCCTTCAATAACCTCCAGCACCGGATCAACAAAAATCGAAGTTCTGATTCCGTTGCGCTGAAATTCCTGAATAACTTCGGTTAAGTACGATTGATTGGCGACAGTATCCCAACCCGCAGACGAGGTAATCGCCCCAATAGCATCAGGAACCAAAGTCACCTGTGTTGGTTTGCATTCTAAAACCAGATCGATAAAATTATGCTGTGGATTTCCTTCAATATTATATTCGGTATGTACAATTGCTTTTAAATCGCGTGCATCCTGATAACGAATATGACGCTCATCCGGACGCGGATGAATCGTGATTCCCTGCGCACCAAAATTCTGAATATCGGCCGCAACTTTTAATAAATCAGGAACATTTCCGCCACGTGCATTTCGCAGCGTTGCAATTTTATTGATATTTACACTTAACTTTGTCATATAAATAGATAATTAATTCTAGTAACACTATATTTGTTACGACAAAAATACAAAGTAAAACGTAGCGTTTTTTGCTATTTTTTGATTATTTTGCATGAAATATCTTCAATAGATTTATGACAGAAATTACAAACTATATCACCAATGATTTCAGGGCAATTGATAGTCAGGAAACGATAGCATCGGTTCAGGACTTTTTTGCTGATTTGAATTTTTCGCATTTTCCGGTTCTGGAAAACGGCATTTTTATTGGAAGTATTGCCGCTGATGATGTCGAAACTTTTGACACCGACAAAAAAGCAATTGATTACAAATATACTTTAGAACGTTTTTATGCCCGAAAATCGATGCTGTGGCTCGATGTTTTAGAAGTATTTGCTAAAAATCATACCAATACCATTCCGATTCTTGACGAAAATAATGCCTATGTTGGTTATTATGAAATGGAGGACATCATGAAATTTTTTCAGGAAACCCCATTCATAAAAGAACAAGGCGGTATTATTATTGTTCAAAAAGGACTTTTGGATTACTCTATGGGCCAAGTGACTCAAATTATAGAAAGCAACAACGGTAAGATCCTTGGCTGTTTTATCTCTGAAGCTGATTTAGACAATGTTCAAATCACCATAAAAATTGGTGTTGGACCTATGAATGAAATCATTCAGACGTTTAGACGCTACAATTACGAAATCATCTCAGAACATCAGGAAGACGCCTATATCAACAGTTTAAAAGAGCGTTCAGATTACCTGGACAAATACCTTAATATATAATGTGCCAATGAGTAAATTAGATAATTAAACAATTTCCTATTGACAAATCATCTAATTAACACATTAACTAATTATCTAATTTCTAATTACCTCATTATCTAATTACAAAGAATGAAAGTAGCCATTTACGGGCAGTATTACCAAAACAGTACGGAGCCTATTATTAAAGACATTTTTATTTTTTTCAATTCCAATAATGTCGAAATGGTAATTGAAGAGAACTTCCTGAAAATGCTCTACGAAAAAAAGATCGTTAAAAAGGAATACAACACCTTTTCGGCCACTACTTCGTTAGATGATAGTTTTGAAATGCTTATTAGTATTGGTGGTGACGGTACCATTTTGAGAGCTGCTACCCTGGTTCGCAACTCGGGCCTTCCTATATTAGGTATCAACGCAGGAAGATTAGGATTTCTGGCAAGCGTTCCAAAAGAAAGTATTGATAATTTTCTACAATATATCATTGACAAAAAATACACCATCTCCGAAAGGACTTTACTGAGTTTAACCTGCGATCCGAAAAACGACGCTATCGAAGACGAATTAAACTTTGCGATGAACGAAGTTACGGTGAGTCGAAAAGACACTACCTCGATGATCACGGTTGAAACGTATTTAAACAACGAATACCTAAATTCGTATTGGGCAGATGGTTTAATCATTTCAACACCTACCGGTTCAACAGGTTATTCTTTAAGCTGTGGCGGTCCAATTTTGACCCCAAATGTCGAAAGTTTAGTAATCACTCCTATTGCACCACACAATTTAAACGCCAGACCTTTAGTCATCCCGGACAATACCGAGATCAAACTTCGCGTTACCGGAAGAGAAGATCAGTATTTAGTCTCTTTAGATTCCAGAATCACTTCTGTAAAAAACGAATCTGTTTTAAAAATCAAAAAGACGGATTTCAAAATAAAAATGGTGGAAATACCGGGCGAAACTTTCTTAAAAACCTTGAGAAACAAGCTACTTTGGGGAGAAGACAAGAGAAATTAAGCTTTTTTCTGAATTACCACTATACGATAATGCTACATTTTCCCGTTCTGCATATAGCGAATCGACATTAAATGGCTTAAAATCATATTGTAAATTGAAAAAAAAGCACATTTAGCTAAACAAACGTTGATTCGTATCGATAATTATTATATTTGCACGCAATTTCCAATTAAATGAAGAAAATTTTTAATTTATTGTTATGTTTTTTCCCCTTTATTACACTAAATGCTCAAATCAATGAGATTGGTGTTTTTCTGGGTGGAAGCAACTTTGTAGGAGATGTAGGCAACACTACTTATATCTCTCCGGAAAAATTGGCTTTCGGCGTTTTGTACAAATGGAACAAGAGCCCACGTCATTCGTATCGCTTCTCCTACACTCAATCAACCATTGTTGGAAACGATTTAGACTCAAAGGAAACAGGAAGAAACAGAAGAGGCTATAGCTTTAAAAATAATGTAAAAGAACTTTCTGCGGGTTTGGAATTCAATTTTTTCGATTTTAATCTGCATGATTACCACCCAAAAGTGACTCCTTATATATTCTCAGGACTAAACTTTTTTATGTACGACAAATTGTATCGCTTTACATCAAGTCCAAGCGTAACACAATCAGTGAGTTCAAACTCATTTGCCATACCTATTATATTAGGTATAAAATCTAACATTACCCCACATTTAGTGCTTGGAGCTGAAGTTGGAGCACGATATACTTTTACAGATGCTATCGACTCCAGCAACCCAAATACAAAAAACACGAACATATTACAGTTTGGAAATTTAAATAATAATGATTGGTATGTCTTCTCTGGTATTACTTTAACTTATACCTTTGGACAAAAACCTTGCTATTGCGCAGAATAATAAAATGAATTTACTAGAATCTATAGATCAAACAAACTTACCCAAACATTTGGCCATTATTATGGACGGAAATGGTCGTTGGGCAAAACAACAAGGTTTTTTAAGAGCATTTGGTCACGAAAACGGAACAAAATCTGTAAAAAACACTATAAAAACCTGTGCCAAACTTGGTATTGAATACCTGACACTATACGCCTTTTCGACAGAAAACTGGAATCGTCCAAAATTGGAAGTCGAAGCACTGATGAAAATTTTGATCAATTCATTAAAAAAAGAGCTTGTTACCTTACAGGAAAACAACATCAAACTTAATGCAATTGGCAACCTTGAAAAACTACCAAAATCGGCTCAAAAAGAGCTTTTGGATGTAATCGACAAAACAAAAAATAACACGCGTCTAACCTTAACTCTTGCATTAAGTTACGGATCAAGAGAAGAATTGGTAAATGCCGTGAGAATCATCAGTGATAAAGTTAAAAATAATATAATTTCAATAGACGCTATTGACGATTCAATTATAAATGAGCATCTTTACACGCAAAATTTACCTGACGTAGATTTATTAATAAGAACAAGTGGAGAGCATAGAATAAGTAATTTTTTGCTATGGCAGATCGCCTATGCAGAACTATATTTTACTAATGTCTTATGGCCAGACTTTAAAGACCAAGATTTATATGAGGCTATTATTAGTTATCAAAAAAGAGAACGTAGATTTGGAAAAACCAGTGAACAAATTAAATAATATTTTAGTGTTGCAAAAAAGAATACAAATAGTCTTTACCCTACTTATTTTGGGTAGTTTTTCACAAATTAAAGCACAAGAAAGAGTTCCTTTTGATCAAGGGAAAAAATATATTCTTGCTAAAGTTTCTGTTGTTGGTAAAATAAGCTTTAACGAACAAACCGTTGTTACTTTCTCTGGCCTTCAAAAAGGACAGGAAATAGCAGTTCCGGGGGAAGAAATTAGTGGCGCTATTAAAAAATTAGGTAAACTAGGACTTTTTGACGAAATCTCTTTTTACGTTAACAAAATCGACAACGACAGTATCTATCTGGATCTGAACATTGTTGAGCTTCCTAAATTAAATGAAGTTAAATTTGTAGGGGTTAAGAAAAATAAAATCGAAGGATTAATTAAGGACAACAATTTAACCAAAAACAAAATTGTCAACGAAAACTTAATCACGACAACCAAAAATTATATTGAAAATAAATATAAAAAAGAAGGTTTCTACAACACCAAAGTCACCATTACCAACACTCCTGATACCCTAAACGGTCATCGCGTAAACATGCTGGTACGGATAGACAAAGGCGATAAAGTCAAAATTAGCAATATCGATTTCATAGGTAACAAACAACTTACCGGAAATCAATTGCGCTCTGCCATGAAAGATACCAAGCAAAAAAATGTACTTCGTATCTTAAAATCTTCCAAATTCATTCCTGAAAAATACAAAACCGACTTAGAAAAAGTCGTTGCTGCTTATAAAGAAAAAGGATATCGTGACGCCCGTATTATTTATGATTCTGTTACTTACAACAAGAACAAGAACATGTTGGGCATCAAAATTAAAGTTGAAGAAGGAAACAAATACTACTTCGGAAACATCAAATTCTTAGGAAATACCGTTTACTCTGATCAATTATTAAACCGTTATTTAGGAATCAAAAAAGGAGAAACCTACAATGGTGTTTTATTGGAAAAACGTATCGCCGACAAAACAAAACCTGATGCAGAAGACATCACAAACTTATATCAAAACAACGGTTACCTGTTCTCTAACATCAACGCTGTAGAGGTAAAAACAGTAAACGATACCATCGATTTTGAAATTAGAGTTACCGAAGGTCCTATCGCCTACTTCAACAAAATATCGGTTGTAGGAAACGATAAAACAAATGACCACGTTATCTATCGCGAGTTAAGAACAAAACCGGGAGAAAAATACAGTAAAGAGCAATTGGTAAGAACCATTCGTGAGATTGGACAATTAGGATTCTTTGATCCTGAAGCAATTGATCCAAAATTCAAGAACGTAGATGCCGCAGCCGGGACTGTTGATATTGAGTACCATGTTGTAGAGAAAGGATCAAGCCAGGTCGAACTTCAGGGAGGTTACGGTGGTGGAGGTTTCATTGGAACACTGGGATTATCGTTTAACAACTTCTCAGCAAGAAACCTTTTCAACAAAGAATCGTACAAACCATTACCAATGGGAGACGGTCAAAAAGTAGCCCTTCGTTTACAAGGAAGTACTTACTTTCAAACCTATAGTGTATCGTTTTCAGAGCCATGGTTTGGAGGGAAAAAACCGGTACAATTTAGTTCATCTATCTCATACAGTAAACAATTCCTAAACAACTTTGCTACCAGAAATGTAGATAAAAGCAAAAGTTTTAACATCTTAACGCTACAAGTTGGTTTAGCAAAAAGACTTAATGTGCCGGACGATTACTTCGTATTGTCACAATCTGTAAGTTACCAGCACTATGATTTGAACAATTATAATACAGGATTGTTTACCTTTGGTAACGGAGCGTCAAGAAACTTAGCGTATACTATTGGACTTTCGAGAAGTAATAAAGGGCTTAACCCAATATTCCCGACCTATGGTTCAGACTTTAGTATTTCTGCAAAAGTAACACCTCCTTATTCCTTATTTAACGGAATTGATTATGGTGATTTAAAAAATCAAAAAGAATACAAAACACAATATACAGGAAGTCCAACATCTGGTGCAGATGGAAGACCAATGAATACTGGAGATTACACTAAAACAGAAACTATAAACGGACAACCGGGTGTAGTGAGTGTAGGTTCTGATTACGCAAGTGCAGATACAGACCAGGGTAAAGTGGATCAAAAAAGATACAACTGGCTTGAATATTATAAAATTAAATTCAAAGGTGAGTGGTATACCAAACTTTATGGTAAATTAGTAATGCGAACTTTAACAGAGTTTGGATTCCTTGGAGCCTATAATCAACAAAGAGGTGTTGTACCGTTTGAGCGCTTCTATTTAGGAGGAGACGGAATGGCGAACTACTCGATGGATGGTAGAGAAACAGTACAGTTAAGAGGTTATGAAAATAACTCTTTGACTCCGGTAAATGCAAATGGAGATCAGATTGGAGCAACAATCTACAATAAGTTCTCTATGGAATTGCGTTATCCGATTACGTTAAAAGCTTCTGCATCGATTTATGCATTGGCGTTTTTAGAAGCGGGTTCATCATACCCAACTTTTAAAGCTTACAATCCATTTGATCTAAACCGTTCAGCAGGTGTTGGTTTACGTGTATTCATGCCAGCCTTCGGATTATTAGGAATTGACTGGGGTTACGGTTTCGATCCTCAACCGGGAGAAACTAAGGCGCATGGTAAAGAAATTCATTTTATTATCGGACAACAATTTTAAAAAAACAATAGTTGGTTAAAAATTTTCAAATAAAGTAATGTTATGAGAAAACAATTTTTATTTATATTTTTAGCCCTGATTGTAGCAAATACAAGTCAGGCTCAAACAAGAACGACAAGGATTGGCTACATCGATATGGAGTATATTTTGGAAAATGTTTCTGATTACAAAGAAGCAAAAGCACAATTAGAGCTTAAAGCTCAAAAGTGGAAACAAGAAATAGAAACCAAAAAAATAGACATCAATAATCTTAAAGAAAGCCTTAAAGCCGAAAGAGCTTTACTGACGAAAGAGCTTATTGAGGAAAAAGAAACCGAGATTAAATTTCTCGAAACTGAAATGATGGATTATCAGCAGAAGCAATTTGGTTCTGACGGTAATTTAATGCATCAGAAAGCAGGATTGGCAAAGCCTATACAAGATCAGGTTTTTACAGCGGTACAAGATATTGCCGAAGCAAAAAATTACGATTTTATCTTTGACAAATCCTCTGATTTAACCATGCTTTTTAGCAATAAAAAGTACGACATCAGCGATCAGGTTATTCGTATTCTGAACCGAACTGAAAAACGCGAGCAGCTGTCTAAAAAACAATTGAAAAACCAGGAAGCTAAAGAAAAACTGGAAAATGCAATTGATGAGAATCCGGAAATGGCTGACCGTCAAAAAACATTGGACGACAAAAAAGCAGCCCGATTAAAATTGCTTGAAGACAGAAGACTGGAGCAGGAAGCTAAGAAAAAAGAATACGACGACAGAAGAAAAGCACTAGCAGCCGAAAGGGATGCCAAAAAAAATGGCACGGTTTCTGAACCTGCGAAAACAGAGCCAGTGAAAACAGACGGTACAACAGCTAAACCTGCCGCTACCACTGTTACACCAACAGAAGGAACAACACCGGCACAACCGGCAGTAAATAAAGCTGAAGAAAGACAAAAACTTTACGAACAGCGCAAAAAAGAATTAGAAGACAGAAGAAAGAAAATTTTAGAAGAAAGAGAAGCGGCTAAAAAAGCAAAAGAAGCCGAAATGCAAAAATCAAATACGACCAATAATTAATTAATATTTTTAAAAATGATGAAACAAATCAAAACTTTACTAATTGCTGCAATACTAGTTTTAGGAGCAAGTAACACGATGAACGCGCAAGCTAAGGTAGCTCACGTTGATGTTAGCGAGATTATGTCGAAAATGCCTGCAATGCTAGATGCTCAAAATCAACTACAAAAATTAAGTGGTACATATGATGCTGAATACAAAAAAATGGTTGACGAATATCAAGTAAAAATCAAAAAATACGAAGCTGAAGCTGCAACTGTAACTGATGCTGTAAACGGAGAACGTTCGAAAGAAGTTCAGGACATGCAAAAAAGAATTGTTGACTACAGAGACAACGCTCAAAAAGAATTACAACAAAAAGAAACTGACATCGTAAAACCATTAATGGAAAAAGTAAGAGCTTCTATCCAAAAAGTTGGAAAAGCTAAAGGTTTCCAATATGTATTAGACGGTTCTACTTTATTATTAGCTGATGGTCCAAACATCACTGCTGATGTAAAAAAAGATTTAGGATTCTAATAAACGAATTCTTTATATAAAAAACGGTCTGTACTTGTGTACGGACCGTTTTTTATTACGATCTATTCAACCGTAAAAAACCTGTCATCTTTTCATATTCTACCGATATGTAATCTCTCCGAGATACCGGCTTTGTCTACTTTTTTAGGAGTTAGATATCGGTAACCAAAAAAAACTTGGCGACTTAGCGTCTTCGCGAGCAAAAAAAAACATTCAAAGATTTCCTTTAAATTGAGAGATGCATATATTTCAAAAAACATTAAATTTGTACTATGACAAACAACAATCCTATAGGCGTTTTTGATTCCGGTATTGGAGGAACTTCCATCTGGAACGCCATTCATGAGCTACTTCCAAACGAGAAGACCATTTATTTAGCCGACAGTAAAAATGCTCCTTACGGTCAAAGAACAAAAGAAGAGATTGTTGCTCTAAGTAAAAAAAATGTCGATTTTTTACTGGAACAAAACTGCAAACTAATCGTCGTAGCCTGCAATACGGCAACAACCAATGCCATTCGTGAGCTTCGCGCTGATTACGACATTCCTTTTATCGGAATTGAACCGGCCATTAAACCGGCTGCCACCAATTCGAAAACACAGGTTATCGGAATACTGGCGACCAAAGGAACTTTAAACAGTGAATTGTTTAATAAAACTGCTGAAATGTTTCAGCATACGACTATTATTGAACAAGTGGGTTACGGACTCGTTCAGCTCATTGAAGACGGGAAGCTCTATTCTCCGGAAATGACTCAATTACTGGAATCCTACTTACAGCCTATGATCGATGCCAATATCGATTATCTTGTGCTGGGGTGCAGTCATTACCCCTATTTGATTCCGCAAATCAAAAAGATACTTCCGGAGCACATTCACATCATTGATTCGGGAGAGGCCGTTGCAAGACAAACGCAAAACATCCTGCGCGAGACCGTTGGTTTTACCACCAACCCAGAAAGCGAGCCTGTATTTTATGTCAACTCCAATCCTGAGGTTTTAAAATCGATTTTGGAGTACAAATATCCTGTGATCGAAAAGGATTTTTAAAGTCTTATTCAAATTTTCGCTTGACGAACCAAATTCCGTCCAAAGATAAATTAAGGGATATTTTATGGTAGTTTTCTTTGATTAGATTATCCGAAATTCTCCCTCTTTGTCCGTACGAATAAGAAATATTTAAAGACGAGTTTGTATTTTCGATAGGCAAAGTAAGCCCTATGGAAATTGCGGCATTGTTGATTCTTTTTCCATCGATTTCAAGATAACCGGTATCAAAATTGGCTCCCGCAGCATACTGTACCCTATCCCAGTATTTGCGCACATTTTTTCTCCCACTATAGGTAAATCCCAAAGCAAACCGATCCTGGTTTACAAAATTGCCGTACAATTCAGATTGATTGGTATTCCCCCACAGGCTTTTTTCGTAATCCAATGTCATGTTTAAATTGTTTTTGAAGCGTTTACTAATCCCGATACCCATCTCTAAAGGCATATAATAATCATCGGTATCTGAAGCCACATCCGATTCTATTGTTGTTACCACATCATTGGCAATGGTTTGAACGCTTTGTACTTTGGACGCCTTTATCTGACTTGGTACTTTAAAAGTTGTCGCAACCGTAAAAGTAGAATCAATTTGATATTGAGCCCCTAATGTGGCACGCAGACCGTTGTAATTTGTTTTTTTCTGAATGCTGGTAACCGAATTCATGATTAAAAAACTCCTGTTGTCGGTTGTATTTCCAAACAGCACGGATGCCGAAGCTCCAACTGAAAACTTCTTACCAAATCGGTAACCATACGACAAATCCAGATTGTTTAATCCGCCCGAACCTGCTGCCGTTAAATAATAAAAATCCTGACTGTTTTCGATTGGCAGTTTTAAATTCGAAATTTTAAAAGCCGAACTCGAGTAAGGGCGTATCGCGATACTAAATCCTGAGTTTTTAGTTACGGGAAATGCAAAAGCCAGATGTGAAAATTGAAAATTGTTACGGCTTTCGCTTCGTGAACTGCTTTGATAAGTGGTAGAAATGGCTTTTCCGCCAATATCAAACATAAAATGATGCTGTGGCAGATACCCCAGGGAAGCCGGATTCAGATTATTAATAAAAGTAGCAGACGGCAAAGCAATTCCCGACGACCCAATAGACGGAATGTCTCCAAAATCGGAGTCATACACGCTTCCCAAACCATACAACGAATAAGGAGAACTTGAAATACTTTGAGCAAACGAAGTAAGTGACATCAAAATGAGCCCACTTAAATAAAGAATTTTACTTTTCATTTAATAAGAGATGTAATAAATTTTAAGCAGGAGTTTATTGTTCAAATGTTTCTGATCACCCAAAACAATCCGGTCAACTGTCTTAGAAATCCCGGGCAAGGTGAGAATAAGAGAAGATCTTGTATTGGATGGTTTCAGCATTTCTTTCTGCAGGAAATAACCAATAGGGATCAAATAACCAACGTTCTCATTAAATTCATCGCTCTTTTTGTTCAAAACACCAAATACTTCCTTTCTGGCTGAATTGACCAATGAAGCACTAATTCGGTTTAAATTATCACCTACATAAATTTTCAAAGAATCGGCCAGCGGGTATTTCTCTGAATAGGTATTGTTAACCGGTTTAAGAAACAATTGCGCATCGACAATTGCTCCATTGGCCGAGATATTCTTCAATTGCTTAATGTTGGGAAAATCAATCCTACAGGCCACTCCGGTACCCGCCTGAATAAATCCCTGTCGATTGGTCAGCGAACTCGGCAGTTTACTATTCGAAGCCGGCAAATTTTGGATTATGGTTCCCGTTTTATCCAAAGAGATCGCATTAAACTGTTTTTGAGCATCCGAAATTTTAAAATCTATGATGTATGGCACTTCTTCGGTGTTTGCCTGATATTTCGAATAATACATCCGCACTGTACTTGTCGCGACATGAAAACCAATAACGCTTCCCGAATTTGCAGTAGACGGAACGAGAACGAGCCCTTTCAGATATTCACTAAAACTATCAAAATCTGTAATTTCTCTTTTCTTGAGTTTCTGAAAAAGAGCGGCTCCAAAAGTGCTGCTCATTTTTACATTAATCGAGTCTTTCTCACCTGGTCTGGGCTTGTATGAAATAGTTCCCAGACTCTCATCACCATAACTTAAAACCGAATTATTGTAAAAATTATAATCGTTTGTATTGGGCTTGACTTTCTGAGTCAATCGACGAATGTCAAAAGTCTGTACTCTGGTGGTATCTCCGTAATAATACTTGTCGTATTTGAGAATCATCGAAATAGAATCAAAAACATAATTGGTTGTTTCCGTATCCGATCCGTCATTTTTTAAAGCATAAGAATCTGAAGCCAGTTGAAAATAACTGTTCGATTTTACCTTTCCGTAAATAGGATCTTCATAATTTCCAATTAAAATCCGCTTTTGATTAGACGTTACCAAAGAGTCAAAGTTTATGGTTGACACCTCTACACTCATTGTGTCAATCAAAATAACCTTATTGCCTAAGGCCAGATAATCGGACCCCACCACAAATTCGCCGGCATCCGAATCGGTTCCGCATGAAAACAGGCTAATCGCTAAAAATAACATCCCTATATACTTGTGCATAATCTAATTTTTTGAACAAATATAAATGGCACTCTTTCGCGCTGCATCATAACATATACAGTCCTGCTTTTTTGCACTACAAACAGCCAAAAATCATCTACAACAGATCAACACCAACAAATACCGCATTCAGCCTTAAAAACGGCTGTTTAGTCTATCAAAAATAGTCATACATATATCTTCTTTTTTTTAAAACCAGTAGCCTCCTACTTTTGAACCAATAAATAAACAATGAAAATAAGGGTACTCATTCGTTCGATGTTATTGATTTCGTTTTTCGGGATGAAAGCTCAGGAAAATATTGAAGTCAACCTGAGTTTAAAAACGGAACCAACCGATCAAATTGATTTCACTCAAAGTAGTATTGGCATATCCTACAGCAAAAAAACAGGTCGTAAAAACGAAATAACAAACACATTAGCCTATTCGAATCTGAGCGTGAATTATGAATTAGGGCATTACAAAACAAAGGAAAATGAGGAACAATTCAACCAGATTCAAAACAAATTTGAAATTACGCATGCGCTTTCCAATACAACCCATATGAGTTTTTCGATTGTTCCAACACTAAATTTCCAGAGTAGTCCGGAGCTGAGTGATCTTTCTCTTTTGGGAAGTTTAGAAATGAAGCAGCAGTTCAATTCGCGAACAAGCCTTAAGATCGGAATTGCGAGATCGACGGCACTGGGCAATGCCAAGTTCTTACCTGTACTGTCTTTGCATTATCAATTCAACACGGAGGGCAGCTTGTTCATTGGTTTTCCGGATTCAAAGATCACCTACTCTAATAATGTCCGCAACAAATTTAGTCTGACCAACAGCTTCAATGGTAATTTCTATCATTTAGATGCCGAAAACCAACCGATTAACGCTGCTGAAAAGGCTACTTTATCACAAATGACAACAGCATTTGAATATGAAAGAAATGTAGACAAAAACTGGTTTTTGAATTTTAAAGCCGGATATGATTTTAACAAAAAATACAGTCTGACGGACAAAGACGATCATAAAGTCTATGATTTTAATACCGGCAATGGCTATGTCTTAGGAATTGGCATCAAATACAAACACTAAATAAACTTAATACATTATGAATAATTTTAAAAAAAGAATAGTATTCGCAACGTTGTTTTCAAGTCTCTTTTTTATAGGCTGCAGCAACGACAGTGACGAAGATTTAATAGGAAACTGGATTAAAAAATCGGCATTTGACGGACCTGCAAGATCCAGTGCCACCAGTTTTGTAATTGGCGATTATGCTTATGTAGCAACAGGTTATACCGGAGATGTTTATTTGAAAGATTTATGGTCTTACAATTCTACCGGAGATTACTGGGAGCAAAAAGCTGATTTTCCGGGGATCGGAAGAAGTTCTGCCTCGGCTTTTGCCCTGAATCAAAAAGGGTATATTGGTTTGGGTTATGACGGAACGAATAAATTAAAAGACTTTTATCAGTACAATCCCACTAACAATACGTGGAGTCAAAAAGCCGATTTTGCCGGAACAGGCCGTTACGCAGCAGTAGGTTTTCAGGCGGGTGGCAAAGCTTATTTTGGAACCGGTTATGACGGAAATTATCTGAAAGATTTCTACCAATACAACGACCAGACCAACACCTGGACACTTGTAAATGGTTTTAGTGGAAATAAACGACGCAACGCAACAGCCTTTGTGATCGCCGATAAAGTGTATCTTGGAACGGGAAGTAATAACGGCGTTTATCAGGAAGATTTTTGGGAATTTGATCCTGCGACTGATGTATGGACGCGAAAACGCGACATCGATAAAGATACCGATGATGACAATTCGTACAATGACGATTATGCTATTGTTCGTTCAAATGCCTCAAGTTTTGCAATGAACGGTTTAGGATATGTTGTGGGCGGAGAAAACATCAAAACGATCTGGGAATACAATCCAACTACCGATTTATGGGCAGAAAAAACACCTATGGAAGGTGCCAGCCGAACAGATGCTGTGGGGTTCGCCATCAACAATCGCGGATTTTATATGCTGGGAAGAACAGGTTCAACGTATTTTGATGATGCCTGGGAATTTAAACCTTTAGAGGAACAAACAAGTGATGACAACTAAAATAAAAATGCAATTCTTCTGGAGTAAAATCCGGAAGAATGTATTGCTTACGGTACTTATTTTACAATTTATAGCCTGCGCGAAAAATGAAACTTTTAAAATCGAAGCCTTCAAAACTACGTCAGGTTGGGGTTATTCGATTGCTATAAAGAACAAAATCATCATCAAGCAGGCTATTATTCCGGTCATAAACGACTCTAAAAGTTTCGCTACAGAAAGTGATGCCTTAAAGGTGGCGCACTTAGTCGCAAGCCGACTCGATCAAAATAGATCGCCAACAGTAACCAAAAATGATTTAATTTTATTAAAAATAAAATTATAGATGACACTAGATACGATCAGAAATACAAGTTCAAACAAAATTTTGTTCCATACCATCATCTGGGTTTTCTTTATTCTGACTTCATTAATTCAGTTTTATGAAAGTCCGTTTAAGGTCAGCACCGATTTTTATGTACAATGGAGCACGGGGATTGTTTTGTTTTATCTGAACTATTTTTATCTGGTTCCTGTTTTGCTTTTAGAGAAAAAATACTGGCTCTATTTTGTATTTGTATTTGCTCTTATTTTACTTTTTATGATTATCCGAATCAATTATTTTATTCCTGATTTTACCCAGGCAAGACCTTTAAAAAATTTGCCGCCTCCGGAAGATCTTAAATTAATGTACAAAGGCACAAGAGTAAAAGCAATTTTTGCAACAAGACAGCAGCCTTTATTTTTTAAAATTGGCCCATCGTTTTTCTATATTTTAATCATCACCATCAGTGCGATTATCAGAACACTTACAGCTTTTTACAACAATCAGCAAAACAAACTAATTGCCGAAACCCACCGAACAAATACGGAGTTGATCTATTTGCGCAAACAAACCAATCCGCATTTTTTATTCAATTCCTTAAATAGTATTTATTCTCTGGCACACAAAAAATCCGATTTAGTTCCCGATGCCATCGTTACCTTATCCGAGCTCATGCGGTATATGCTGTATGAAACTGATAATAAAACCGTTGATTTGGAAAAAGAGATCAATTACATCCAGAACTATATCGAATTGCAAAAACTACGATTAAACAATATTGAAGACATTGTTATCAATGTTCATGGCGACACCCGAAACAAGTTTATTGAACCCCTGTTATTGATTTCGTTTGTCGAAAATGCGTTCAAATACGGAACTGATTATAAAGGTGCGGCTCATGTTAAAATTAAAATATTCATTCTGAACAGCAGTCTCGATTTCTGGATCGAAAATACAATCGAAAACTATAGCAAAGATCCTGACAATTCAGGTATTGGGTTGGTGAATATTCAAAACCGACTGGATTTGCTGTATCCCAATGCACACAAATTGGATATAACGCAAGACGACAAATTTTTTCGTGTGCATTTGAATCTGGAATTAGATAAAATTCAAACGGCCATAAACTAAATACGATGAATTGCAATTTTACAACAGCTTACCGCAAAAAAAGACCCTGAAAGTAGCAGGATCGTTTAAAATCCGGTCCGTATTTTATGATAATTTTAAAACTTATTTTACTGGTTTAAAAGTACTTTTGGCTCTAAACAAAATTTTTAAAATTAAAACTTCAACAGATGAAATGTGTAATTATAGACGATGAACCTTTAGCGGTTGAGTTACTGGAAGATTTTGTTCGAAAAGTAGATTCTCTCGAATTGGTGCACACTTTTAACAACGCCATTGATGCCGTTTCTTTTATCAATCAAAACAATATTGATCTGATTTTTCTGGACATACAGATGCCTCATTTCTCCGGAATCGATTTTTTAAATACCATTGAAAAAAAACCATTGGTTATTTTTACCACCGCCTTTTCCGATTATGCTGTAGAAGGTTTTAATCTGGGTGCAGTAGATTATCTGGTAAAACCCATTCCGTTCCATCGTTTTCTAAAATCGGTCGTACGAGCACAGCAGGTTTTACACCCGGCCACAACCGTTCAGGCTATTTCTGAAAACACAGCCGGAGCTGAAACAGAACAGGATTTTATGTTCGTAAGAGCGGAATACGAAAATGTAAAAATGAATTTTTCTGATATCCTTTTTATCGAAGGACTTAAAGATTACGTAAAAATATATACTATTGATAATAAATTTACTCTTACTCTAATTAGCTTAATCAAACTTGAAAACCTGCTTTCCAACAAAGGGTTTTCACGCATTCACCGCTCTTATATCATCAATATAAAACATGTGAAATCCATTCAAAAAAATAAAGTTCTGATTAGCGACAAGCGAATCCCAATTAGCGAAAGCTATAAAACGGCTTTTTTCGAAAAGATCAACCTGTAATTTTTTAAATTTCAAAAATAGAAATTCCAAATTCCAAAAGCGTCGAACCTTGGAATTTGGAATTTGATTTTTGGAATTTGGAATTTTGAAATATTTATTCCTGTTCATCGTTTTTAAACCAGCCGGAATACATGACGTAATTGTTTGAAATACGTTCAATTTCGCCTGCAAAATCGGATTGATCAATGTCTTTGACTTTTTTAGCCGGAACACCCGCATAAATACTTCCCGAAGTGATTACCGTATTTTGCGTAACCACAGCACCAGCCGCAACAATAGAGTTGCTTTCGACTATACAATTGTCCATGACAATAGCCCCCATCCCGATCAGCACATTATCGTGAATGGTACAACCGTGAACAATAGCATTATGTCCGATTGAAACATTGTTTCCTATGATAGTTGGGTGTTTTTGATACGTACAATGAATAATGGCTCCATCCTGAATATTGACCTTATTTCCAATGGTAATAAAGTTTACATCACCACGGATAACGGCATTAAACCAAACACTGCACGAAGCTCCAAAGGTAACATCACCCACAATTGTTGCATTTTCGGCAACATAACAATCCTCTGGAATCAAAGGTGTTTTTCCATTTACAGATTTAATCAGCATACTATATTTTTAATTAATTGCAGGACAAGCGCAGTCGTAGCGTTCCTTTTTACAAAATAAATTGATTCCCAGTGTAATTTGGTGATAGCCACCTGTATTAAATTTTACATCACCGGTAACCTGAGAATAGGTATAGGCAAACATGAAATTTTTATAATTCACACCCACGATTGGTGTAATATACTGTAGTTTTTGAGCGGCTACCCCACTGTTAGTGCTGTATTGCGTACCGTTAAGACTTTTTCTGTAGGACAAAGCAGCCCATAAACTTCCGAAGTCCATGTTTTTGTAAGCTTTAAGGTTTAAATCGATTGTTTTTTCTTTGGTTTTATCAAAGAACTGAAACAATACGGAAGGTTCCCAGGTAATATCACTTCTTTTTCCAAAAACATATCCGGCGCTAAAAAGAAATTTTCTCAGATTATCGCTCTCATATTCGGTATATAATTCTCTTCTGGTTTCCAGCACGCCCTGAACTGTTGCATGGGCATAAAAATCAAGATAGTTGTACGATGCTCCGATATCTAAATTGAAGTACGAATCTTTTTGAATCGAACCAAAAACGATAGGATCAAAAGTAGTTCCGAATTTCGTTTCATCCAGCTGGCTCTGAATCACTCCACCGCTAATACCAAATGACAGCTGATTTAAATCAACTTCGTCTCTCGAAAACATAATATGATGTGCGTAGGTAAGTTTTAATCCTTTTTGAGAATGGTAACCGTTTTTGTCGTTGAAAATAATGATTCCGGCTCCTGATCGTTCCCCTATCCTGCCATTAAAAGTCAGTGTTTGTAGCGAAGGAGCATCTTCCTGACCAAACCATTGTTTCCGGGCCGTCAATCTTATCTTAGCGCAATTTGCAGCGCCCGCCATAGAGGGATGAATTAAATAATAATTATCTGACAAATAATCGGAGTAAACGGGAATTCCTTCTTGTGAATAGGAGTAGGTCGATACAATTAAAAAAAACAATAAAACACTGATTCTAAACTTCATAAAACAACATATTAATCAACTAAATTTAAGGCAGTACAAATTTAATAAGATTTATTGGAAAAGAGTCTTAATTCTTTTATTAAAAAATCAAATAGTAGGTATCAGCAAAAAATAACTTTACTAAATTTGTAAAAAATTACAAATCATGACAAAAATCACCATAAAAGAAACTCAAAACCCAACGATATTAAAATTTGAATTTGAAGATTTTATTACTCAAAATCAAAGTTTTGAATTCAAAAATATTGACGAGGCGCAAGCGTCTCCATTAGCACAGCAATTATTCTATTTACCGTTCGTAAAAACCGTTTACATTTCAGGAAACTTTATCGCAATCGAAAGATACAGTATTGTAGAATGGGATGATGTAAAAGATGCTGTTGCAGAACAAATTACGGCATTTGTAGACAAAGGTGGTGTAATTATCAAAGCGGATGAGAACACAGCTAAAAAACAGCCCATCACGGTTTATGGAGAAACAACTCCAAATCCTGCTGCGCTGAAATTTGTGGTAAGCAGAATGCTGACAAGAAACGCGGTTGAATACAAAAATATCGATCAAACGGCTTCTTCTCCACTAGCTAAAGAGTTGTTCAAATTTCCTTACGTGAAAGAAGTTTTTATTGATGAAAATTACATTTCGGTAACCAAATACGACATCAACGACTGGCAGGAAATTACGCTTGAAGTAAGAACTTTTATCAAGCAGTTTATTGAAAATGGCGGAACTGTTTTGGATGAGAGCCTTATTGAAGTGGCTACTAAAAACGACATTACAAAAGACGAAGCTTTTGATAAATTAGATGTTACCTCACAACAAATCATCAACATACTGGAAGAATATGTAAAACCGGCAGTAGCTGCTGACGGGGGAAATATTGCTTTTGATTCTTATAATGAAAATGACAAAACGGTAAAAGTAATTCTACAAGGTGCTTGCAGCGGCTGTCCGTCCTCTACTTTCACTTTAAAAAGCGGAATCGAAAATATGCTAAAAAGCATGTTAAACGATGAAGAAATTAAGGTAGAAGCTTTAAATGCTTAAAATTTTTATCCGATAATAAAGAACAAAAAGCGTCTGCCATTGGTAGGCGCTTTTTTTACGAAAAAACATATCCCGCTAATTATCAGCAAATTATTACTCTAAAAAGGTTATAATACTTTAAAAATAGTTAATATTGTATTCTAAACTAATCAATATCATAACTATGGGATTATCTTCATTCTTTAAGAATTTGTTTGGCACAGCCAAAGATTCTGCTACTGATTTGGCACAACAGGCCGAAACTACTTTTGAACAGGCCAAAGAAGCTGCTGCTCCTTATATCGATAAAGCGGAAACCTTTGCCGAAGAAACTTTTACAAAAGCCAAAGAGGCATCAGAACCACTGATCGAAACGGCAACGGGCTATGCACATCAGGCGAAAGACTTCGTTAGCGAATATGTAGAAAAAGCATCTGATTCGATAAGCGATGTAATTGATACCGTAAAAGAAAAAACCAGCGAGCTTACCGGAGAAACCAAAACAGTTGTTTCAGAAACCGTAGCCGATATTAGCGAAAAAACAGCTGCTAAAGTGGATGAAGTTATTGACGAGACTCCTGAGAAGGAATAAAACTACTTTTTCTTATCTTAGGAAATATCTTTATATTTGCAAAACTAATATACCTTCTCTTTGAGAAGGTTTTTTTATTCGAAAAACATGTACATTTATCCAGAGCAGATTAGTAGTTATGCTACTAAATTTATTAACGTATTAGTTGATTATTCTCCAAAATTAATCTCGGCATTTATCATTTTATTTGTCGGAATCTACGCCATCCGATTGATAAACAGAATCATTACAAAAATAATGGTGCAAAGAAATTTGGATCCTACCCTGACCCGATTCCTTTCTGACATCTTAATTTGGGCACTCCGAATTTTATTGTTTGTGACTTTTATTTCAAAATTGGGAATCGAAACATCATCATTTGTTGCCATATTAGGAGCCATGGGACTTGCAGTAGGTTTGTCTTTACAGGGATCACTTTCTAACTTTGCAGGAGGAATGCTGATTATTGTTTTCAAACCCTTCAAAGTTGGTGATACCATCGAAACTGCGGGCGGAATTGTTGCAACAGTAGTCGAAATTCAGATTTTTGTAACCAAGATGTTAACGGCCAACAATCAGACCGTTTTTGTTCCTAACGGTGCTTTATCAAACGGAACAATCATCAATTATTCGATGCAGGGAGAACGAAGAGCCGATTTGACGTTTGCTGTTTCTTATGACTCCGATATCAAAAAGGCAAAAGACATTCTTTTGAACGTTTTAAACAGCAATCCGAAAGTGCTTAAAAAGCCTGCTGCGGAGGTTTTTGTCAAAAACTTAACGGCAAGTTCGGTAGAGTTCGCCGTACGTCCGTGGGCAAAAAATGCTAATTATGGAGCTGTTTTCTCTGAAACTTTAGAGAATTGTAAAGCCGCTTTAGATGAAGCCGGAATTTCGGTTCAGCCATATACACTTCAGAAATAAAAAGGTTTTATGCTTTTTTTGATGGAGGTGCCATCATAAAATCTTTTAAATAATAAGGTTCAAAATAAGCGACATCAACAGTGTCGCTTTTTTGGTATTTATCGTAACTGATTTGACTCATCGCAGCCGCTGAAGGATATTTAATGTCTTCTAAAAAGACAAAATTCGGCTGGGTTAAAACTGCTTTACATTTATCGGCACAATCTCCCACAAAATAAACAGTCTCTGTATACTCTTTGAAAGAGTCTTCCGTAATAACTTCAGCCTGAATCGTTCTTTCTACTTTTAAATCTGCTGTAAACACTTCGCTATACACTTCCATTCTTCTGGCATCGAGCATCGGAATAATTTTTCCTTCGGCAACTTTGGCCTGTGACGCTAAGGTTTGTAAAGTGTCCACTGCGATCAATGGAATATTTAAAGCAAAACACAGTCCTTTGGCTGCCGAAACACCAATACGCAAACCGGTATAAGAACCCGGTCCCTGGCTCACGGCAACAGCCACCAAATCCTCAACTGCGATACCTGCTTCTGCAATTACTTCTTCGATAAAAACATGCAGTTTTTCGGCATGCGAATAGCCTTCTTCGGCTATTTCCCTGCATCTGATTGTTTCTCCATTTTTAGCAATGGATACGGAGCAATTTTTGGTAGCGGTTTCGATATTGAGAATAAAAGACAATGTGTGTATTTTTAAAATTGATAGTTATGCAAATTATTTCTTAGGAGCAGCTGCTGTTTTAAGCTTTACTTTATCTCCTGAATTTAAATCTTTAGAAACGGTACTATAAGGGCCTGTGATTACAACATCTCCCGATTTTAATCCTGACATTACTTCGATATTAGTATCGTCCTGAATACCCGTTTTAATAATTCTGATTTTGGCTTTGTTTCCTTCTTTTACAAAAACGCACTCAAACTTTTTATCGCTTTTCGGAGCTGCTTTTTTGTCTTCGTTCGGATCTTCTACTTTAAAGTCCTTTACAGCACTAGTATCTGATTTTACCACAACTGAACTGATTGGCACTGCCAAAACATCCTTTTTAGTTTTGGTCAAAATATCAACTGTAGCGGTCATCCCGGGTCTGAAAGGTGAATAAGTAGACGGCTGTCCTTCCAGTAAGTCCTGGTAAGACTCTTTCAGGATACGCACTTTCACTTTAAAGTTTGTTACCTGATCTGAAGTCAGCGCTGTACTGGCTGAGTTAGAGATACTGGTTACAATACCTTTAAATTTCTTTTTCAGATAAGCATCAACTTCAACGTTTGCTTCGTCGCCAATTTTTACTTTAACAATATCATTTTCGTTTACATCCACTTCCACTTCCATGTTGTTTAGGTTGGCTACACGCAAAAGCTCTGTTCCTGCCATTTGCTGTGTTCCTAAAACACGCTCTCCGAGCTCTACATTTAAAACTGAAATTGTTCCGTCGGCAGGAGCATAAATTAAAGTACGTCCTAAATTGTCTCTGGCTTCGGTAACTGATGCCGAGGCACTTTTAACATTGTAGTACGCATTTTGTTTGTTTGCCTTGGCTACTTCATAAGTCGAAATTGCTTTATCCCAATCTGATTTTGAGATTACTCCTTTATCGTATAAAGTTTTATTACGGTCGTAACTTGCTTTTGCTTCTTTATAACTCGCTTCAGACTGGGTTAAACCAGCTTTAGTTCCGGATAAATTAGCAACAGAACGATCCAGACCTGAGGTATACAAATCAGGATTTATTTTTACCAATAAATCTCCTTTTTTAACTACCTGACCTTCTTTTACGTTTAACGCAATAATTTCTCCCGAAACCATTGACGATAGTTTAACTTCTATCTCGGGCTGAATTTTACCCGTTGCCGAAACTGTTTCAACAATTGTTGAAGCTATTACTTTTGAAATTTCTACTTCTTTTCCCTCATCCTTATTCCCTATAACCCCCGCTTTCGAAAGACCAACTAAAACTGCAATAAGCGCTACTGCACCGCCTACTAAAAAATAAATCGTTTTTTTAGACATAATAAATTATTTTGTAACAATTGGAACAATTGGAATTCCAAAGTAGAATTCAAGAATTTTTATTTTGAAAATGTAATCGTATTTTGTTCTGATAACGTCAGACTGTGCATTGGTTAATAATGTTTGTGCCTGCGTAAAATCAAATGAATTCATCAAACCTACATCGTATTTCTCTTTTGCATAGTTGTAAGCCTGCTGTCTTGCCTCTAATGTTACGGTTGACGATTCATAAGTATTTAAAGCTCCTTTTGCATCTGTAAAAGCAGTATAAACATTACGTTGCAAATCTAAACTTTTTTGCTCTAAATCTATTTTAGATTTCTCTAAACTTACTTTACTTCTTTCTACATTATTTCGAACAGAGAAACCATTAAAAATAGGAATCGAAAGTTGCAATCCATAAGATTGTCCTTTATTATCGTTAAACTGATCTAAAATTGGTGCTGCATTTCCTAAAATTGGTGAGTAATTATCTTTTAAAACGGGTTGATTTGTTCCCTGAACATAACCGATCGGAATCGAAGGGTTAGCCGTATTCAAAGTAGATCCGGTAACAATCTCCGAATAACTCGCTCTTGTATTAAAATTGTAAAAAGCACTCAAAGTTGGCTGATAAGCTCCTTTTGCAATCGCTACATTTTTCTGCGCAATTTCAAGATTAGTCTGAGCCAGTTTTAATTCGGTTCTTATTTCTTTTGCTTTATTGTAAATATCAACCGGGCTTTGTGCCATGATGTTATTTTCATCTTTTGCGTTTGTATTATCAATTACATCAAAATCTGCAAATTCTTTTAATTGTAAAAGCTGAGCCAGACTCAATTTAGAAATCAGCAAATTATTTTCGGCAACAATAATACCTTGTTTATCTGTAGCCACTGTTGCTTTCAGGTCAAATAAATCACCACGCGGAATTGTTCCTGCATTTACCATCTCTTCAGAACGTGCCAAACGTTTTTCATCGATAGACAATTGCTCAGTTTTTACTTTTAAATTTTCTTTGTTAAAAAGTATCTGCAAAAAAGCATTGGCTACATTCAGCGCAATATCTTCCTGCATTTTCAGCAATTGATACTTTGATGCGACTATAGAAAGATTTGCTTTTCTAAGTGTATTCTGATTTTGTAAACCTCTGTAAATATCAACTCCAACCGTAGCTCCGATAGAAGAATACTGAGTTGTTTGGTTTTCAAGCAAACCTGTTGTAATATTCTGATTCAAACCAATGTTCCAGGAATGTGAAGCGTTTGCACTAACACTTGGTAAATAATTACCTATTGCTCCTTTTTTATCAATGGCTGCACTTTTAATATCCAGTTCTGAATTTTTGATCGTGATATTATTCTCCATTGCATATTTCACGCACTCTTCCAAAGTCCATTTCTTCGCCTGTGCGTGACCAGACAGGCCAAACCCAAATAACATTGCAAAAACCAGGCTATTGTATTTATTTATTTTCATATATTTTGAATGAAAGCATAGTAAAAAGACTACGCAAATTTAACATTTTTTAAAAACCAAAAACTCTTTATTTGCTTCAATTTATTTTTTTTCTGTTTCAGTAATCAATCCCTGATTCCAGATTTTAATTTTATCTGAAGCTTTAACTCCGCTTTTCACCTGAACATAAATTCCGTCGCTAACCCCTAAAACCAAGTCTCTTCTTTGAAATTTTTGAGGAGCAGTTTCAATCTCCACATAAGGCTTTTGCGTTTTTTTATCAAATTGCACTAATGATTCTTTGATCGCTAAAACTTTATCTGCTTTTTCCAGGATAATCGAAGCATTTGCACTTAAACCGGCTCTGATAAAAGTAGCGTCTCTATTCTCTAAAGCCGCTTTAATTTCAAACTGAATGGCTCCGTTTTCTACAACTCCTTTAGGAGCTATATCGGTCAGAACTGCATCAAACTTCTTGTTTTCGATTGCTCCGACTGTGATTTCAATTGCCATTCTTTCTTTGATTTTCCCTACTTCAGATTCGTCAATTTTTCCAATAAAAATCATTCTTCCCACATCGGCAACACTGGCAATGGTAGTTCCTTCGTTAAAGTTGTTACTTTCGATAACCTGATTTCCTACTTTAACCGGAACGGCCAATATCATTCCGTTTACCGTTGAACGAATTAAGGTGTTGGCATAATTTCCAAGCGAAGTTGTTGTTCCTGTTTTTACGATATCTAAACTTTGTTTGGCTGCAAGATAGGTTTGTTTGGCCTGTTTGTAAGCCAATTGTGCCGCATCAAAATCATTTGCAGAAATTACATCTTTGTCAAATAATGTTTTTTGTCTTTGATAAATTTTCTCCTGATTGTCTAAAGCAATTTTACTGGTTTGTACCTGATTCTGGGTACTGCTCACATTAGAAACATTGGCTACAACTCTGATTTTTGCGATCATATCGCCCGCCTTAATTTTCTCTCCTGCTTTGATATACACTTCTTCGATAATACCTGAAATGTTTGGTTTGATTAAGACCTCTTCATTAGGCTGAATATTACCCGTTGCAATTGTATTCTTCACGATCGTTTTAATCTCTGCTTTCTCCGTTTTAAAAACAATTGGAGATTCTTGGTTTTTAGCGTACAAGTAGTATAGTGCGCCAAAAAAAACAATAGCAATAAAGATTAAAATGGTTACGGTTACTCCTTTTTTCATTGTGTTTTCGGTTTAATTCGATTATATTCTGATTGATAATTTATTCTGTTCGCAAAGCGTCTACCGGCTTTACATTAATTGCGGTTTGTGCCGGAATAAATCCTGCCAGCAAACCAGATCCTACTAATATGATTAAAGCAACAAATACAACTCCTAAGTCGACACTTGGATTAGCAAACATAGTGTTACTATCTGCCGGCATAGAATCTAAAGCCATATTTAAGAGCGCAATAATTCCGGTAGCTACAGCAATCCCAAGCATTCCCGAAATAATCGTTAGAAATATAGATTCAGATAAAATTTGTCCACGAATTGCTGCAGGAGTCGCTCCTAAAGCTCTGCGGATACCGATTTCCTTAGTACGTTCTTTAACTACAATGAGCATAATATTTGAAATACCAATTACGCCCGAAATCAAAACCAATGTCCCCACAAAATAGGCAATAATTTTCAGTATGTTAAAAAGACTTTGTACTTTATTGTACTGTTCGTATAAATCAAAATTTCCAACAGCTCTTTCATCAGCAGGATTTACCGAGTGAAGCGCTTTTATTTTTTCTAAAATCTTTGGTTTTAAATCGGTAATAGAGGTTCCGTCTTTTGCGGTTAGTGCCATCCAGCCTACTTTATCCCCAAAATTAAAGGCCTGTTGAAAAGTGGTAAACGGAATAAATATATTTTTCTGTTCCTGCTCTGCATTCCCTCCCTGCTGTTTTGATTTATAAACGCCCACAACCATAAAATTGATCCCATTGATTTTCACATAGGTTCCAACCGCTTCTTCCTCTTTTCCGTAAAGTTCACTAATCACTCCTTTACCAATTACCGCTACTTTTCGTCTGTCAAGAATGTCCTGCTGATTGACAAATCGTCCTTTAATGATATCCATCGGCTGCTGTTTGATTAGCTCCGGATAGTCTCCGTAAATGGTAAATGCCGCAGTTTTGGTACCACGAACTACATTATTGGTTCCGTTAAAATCACCCAGCTGATTTCGGGGTGATACGTATAATAAATCCGGTAAAGTCGATTTCAAAGCCGCAACATCACTATTTCTAAAATCATAACGACGTGTTTTAGGCAAACCTTTGTATGCTTTTGACGTTGTCTGACTCCACATAAACATGGTATTGGTTGCAATTCCGTCAAAACCTTTTTTTACACCATTTTCCAAACCATTTCCGGCTGCCAGTAAAATGACCAGAATAAAAATTCCCCAGAATACCCCAAATGCCGTTAGAATCGTTCTGAAAACGTTGGCTGTCAAAGCCTGTAAAATCTCGTCCCAATTATCTTTTTTAAACATAATTATTCGTCTCTAAGTGCTACAATAGGTCTAATTTTGGCTGCTCGGTATGCCGGAAAAAATCCTGCCATAGCACCAGCAAATACAAGCAGGACAAGCGTGGTTAAAGCTACACTAAAGTCAACTTCAGGATTTCTAAAATATTCACTTTGTACCAATGGCCCCACAAATTCCAACAACATTAAACTGGACAATAAACCTATAAAACCAGCGATCGTGGTAATAAAGATAGACTCATGGAGAATCATCGAAATAATGGAAAACGGAGAGGCTCCAAGTGCTTTTCGTATTCCAATTTCCTTTGTTCTTTCTTTTACGATGATAAGCATAATATTACTTACTCCCACAACTCCGGCGATGATGGTACAAATACCAACCCACCAAAAGAACAATCGGATATAAAGATTTAAATCATAAAATTGTTTTGCCTCCTCTACTGAACTAAAAATACCGATACCGCTATTGTCATCAGGCGCAATAATGTTTTTACTTTTCAATAATGCTTTTACCTCTTCTGTGAATTTTTTTGATTGTGCCAAGGCCTCATCATAATTCTCTTTTTTATTTAAAACAAACTGCATTCCGTCTATTTTATCGCCAGCTCCGTAAGCACGCTGATTAGTGGTCATAGGCATATAAACCCTTGATTCTTCACGCTCTCCTGAAGGATCTGTAAAAACCCCAATCACTTTAAAATTAATATTGTTGACTAAAATCTCTTTTCCTATAGGATCTTGCTCTTTAAACAGATCTTGTTTAACCTTCAAACCAATAACTGCCACTTTCTCATTATGAATCATGTCATTATTATTAATGAAGCGTCCTTTAATAATAGTTGCATTTTCAAGCACCATATAATCCGAACTAATCCCCCTAAACAAATAATTTCCTGATTCTTTCCCGTAACTCACAACCCCTCCCCAGGTACTGCGAACAGGTGATTTTTTATCAATCACGTCACCAAACTTCTTAACCGGAAGATCATAATCGCTATTTCGTAACTGAATTCGTCTGCCAGGATTTAGCCCCTTATATTGTTTAGTTGTTGCTTCAGACCAGACTTCGATTATTCCCTTTGCGTCATTTTCAAATTGCTTCTCAATTCCGTTTTGAAGTCCTTTCCCTGCTCCGAGCAAAATCACTAAAATAAAAATCCCTGACGCTACAGAAACTCCGGTAAGAAATGTTCTCAACCGGTTTTTAGAGATTGCATCAAATATTTCCTGCCAACGCTCAATATTAAACATAAGATGAGGCTCTAACTTGTTCTACTTTTTTATCATCGATAATTAATCCGTCTTTCAGGACCACATTTCTTTTGCACATTGCGGCAATATCAGGTTCGTGAGTTACAATCAGAATTGTTTTTCCTTCATCGTTAATTCCCTGAATCAGCTCCATAACTTCATAGGAAGTTTTAGTATCCAAAGCTCCAGTAGGCTCATCGGCCAATAAAACTTTTGGATTTGAAGCCAAAGCTCTCGCGATAGCAACACGCTGTTTCTGACCTCCGGAAAGTTCATTAGGCAAGTGATGAGAATGTGAACCAAGTCCGACCTTCTCCAAATATTTCATTGCGATATCGTAACGTTCTTTTCTTTTGATTCCCTGATAATACAAAGGCATTGCAACATTATCGAGAGCCGTTTTGTAATTGATGAGATTGAAAGATTGAAAAACAAAACCTAAAAACTTGTTGCGATATTTAGAGGCTATGGTTTCGTTTAACTTCTTAATAGGGGTTTTATCTAACACATAACTACCAGAATCAGCCTCATCCAGAATTCCCAATATATTTAAAAGTGTTGATTTCCCAGATCCTGATGATCCCATAATTGCAACCAGTTCACCTTCTTCAATATTAAAATTAATTCCTTTTAACACATGCAACTCCGAATTGCCCATTTTATAGGACTTGTGCAAATCTTTGATCTCGATCATGGTAATAACTGTTAAATTTTAAAACAATAATAACATTTTTCTTAACCGGTTTATGGTAATAAAACGTTAATAATTAGCCTTTGTTCTTGGAATTAGACTCTCTTTCTTGCTAATTGTTACACATTTTCACGATAATATAATTGTTTTCTTAATTTTGTCAGACTTAAAAAAATCTTAACGATGAAGTTTACTTCCATTATCTCTTTATTCACGCTAATTGCGGTACTTACAAGCTGCTCTACAGCTCAAAAACTGGAAACCTTAAAGCCGGAACCGGACGACGCAAGCCCCTTAGTTTATGAAGCAACACCCTCTTTTATCAATTTACCCATCACGGTAAAGCTTACTGACATTGAAAATCAGACCAATTCTCTTCTAAACGGATTGATTTATGAAGACAATACGATCGACGACGACGATATCGAGATGAAAATCTGGAAACAGGCTCCGATAAGAATCCTAAATGATCCCGCAGGTCCGGACAAAAAGATAAAAACAATTTTACCACTAAAAGCAACGATCAAATACCGTATTGGTACCAAAAAACTAGGCGTTGAACTTTACGATACCAGAGAATTCAACCTGAATGGTGTGATTACGCTCTCTAGCGAAGTGGCACTGACGAACTGGAAATTAAACACCAAAACGGAGTTTAAATCATTGGACTGGAACGAAAGTCCAACCATGCAAATTTTCGGAAAAAACATGCCTATTACGTATCTGGTAAATCCTGCGATTTCGATCTTTAAATCGAAAATCGAAAAGAAAATCGATGAGGCGATCGAAAAATCAATGGATTTTAAACCTAATGTATTAGCGGCCTTAGAAAAAATATGCACGCCCTTTCAATTGAGTGATACCTATGAAAGCTGGCTAAGAGTTGTTCCGGTTGAAGTTTATTCGACCAACGCTAAACTGAAGAATGATCAGTTTGTACTGGATATGGGAATGAAGTGTAATATGGAGACGATCGTAGGCAAACAGCCCGAATCGAAATTTAGTGCTAATAAAATCATCCTGAAACCTGTCGCTAAGATCCCAAATCAGATTTCGGCAAACATAGCGGCTATATCGACTTATATTGATGCTTCAAAGATTATGACCAAAAATTTTGCCGGTCAGGAGTTTGGTTCCGGCAGTAAAAAGATCACGGTAAAAAATGTATCGATCTGGCATAAAAACGGAAAAATGGTGATCGCACTTGATGTTTTAGGATCGATAAATGGTACGCTTTATCTCAACGGATTCCCGCAATACAACGCTCAAACCAAAGAAATTTACTTTGAAAAGCTTGACTATGTTTTAGATACCAAAAGCAAATTAATGCGTACGGCAAGCTGGCTGGGACAAGGTTATATTTTAAGAAAAATGGAAGAAAGCTGTCGCTATTCGATACAACCTAATTTAGAAGAGGGTAAAAAAAACATGGCTGCCTATCTTAAAAACTATTCTCCAATGCCGGGTGTTTTTGTGAATGGAAAAATGGAAGACATTCAATTTGATAAAATTCAACTGACCAATCAGGCCATTATCGCCTTTATCAAAATAAATGGAACCGTAAATGTCTCGGTAAACGGTTTGAAATAATAATGAGGTAATTAGTTAATGAGATAATTAGAAAATTAGGTAATGTGGTAATTCATTATCTAATTTTCTAATTGACTAATTATCTTTTTTCTTTTTAGATTGATACATTCTGTAGATCAGAACACCTATTACAGCCACCAGTAAGTACGGGATGACCATTAAATAAACAATTCCGTTGTTTACTGCTTCTGCTTTTTTAATATTTGAATCTCCGGCAAGTGCCGCACGACACATCGCGCATTGTGCATTTGCTGAAATTCCAATGAAGAAAAAACAAATTCCAAATAGTATTGCCTGGAATTTGGATTTTAAAGGTTGAATATTATTGTTTTTAATGCGCATAATAAGGAGAAATCATTAGATAAACTACAACCCCGGTAACGGCAACATACAGCCAAAGCGGGAAGGTAATTTTTGCAATTTTTTTATGTCTGTCAAAACGTTTTGCAAGTGCACGTACATAGGTAATTAACACCAATGGGATAATTGCGATAGACAATAAAATATGAGTAACCAGGATAAAGAAATAAATGTAACGGATTGCTCCTTCTCCTCCAAATTTAGTAGAATCAGAGGTCATGTGATACGCCACATACATTACTAAAAAAGCAACTGAAAGCGCGATCGCAAAAGTCATTAAACGCTCGTGAAGCTTGCGTTTTCCATTTTTAATAGCCAATACAGCCCAAACCAAAACTACAGCCGTAATACCATTTGTGGTAGCGTAAATTGGAGGCAGAAAAGAAAGCGGCTCAACATTAACTCCAAAATCTTTTAATTTGACTCCAAACAGTATCGCCACTACAAGCGGAATTATAATTGAAACCGCAACAATAAGCTTACTGTATTTTTTTTCTAATGAATGATCTTCCATTTTATTCTTCTAATAATATTTTAATGTCTTCCTGTATCTCTCTTACGCCTTTTTTGTCTAATCCGTCATAATAGATGTTTGGGTTTCCAAATTCATCTTTTCTGCAACGAATATTTCCGTCTTTATCAATTAAAGCAAACAAACCTGAATGTTCAAAACCTCCGCTTACTTTTTCATTCTCTCCTGCATACAAATTAAAGCCTTTGTTAGACAATTCCATGATCGTCGTTTTATCTCCCGTTAAGAAATTCCAGGTAGATGATTTCACTCCTAATAACTTCGCATGGTCTTTTACAACTTGCGGTGTATCGTGTTTCGGATCGATGGTGATGGATACAATTCCGAAATTCGGATTTCCGAAGAATGTTTTTTCAATTTCCAGCATGCTCAAATTCATTTTCGGGCAGATTGACGGACAGGTTGTGAAGAAAAATTCTAAAACATATACTTTTCCTTTATAGGTTTCATTCGAAACTTTTGCATTATCCTGATTCGTTAATTCGAATTTTGGAGCAGGTCCGATCTTCATCAATTTACCATTGGCTTTTGATGTTTTTACACCAACATTGTCCAAACGGTTTCCTTTTACAATTTCACCGTTCTTAATTCTGTCAACGATTTTAGGTACAGCATAAATTCCAAAGATTAAAATGATAAATGAAATACCGATATAGGATTTATTTTTAAACATGATACAAGGATTAAAGTTGCTTAGTTGCGTTGTGGTTCTTTTTTAGAGCAGCACGATATTCGTATAGAATAATTTTAAAATCATCCAGCATTTCATTGCTTAACTCAGAAGGATGAAAGGTATCATAGCCTTCTTTGTATTCGGCAGCATCTTTTCTACCTCTCAGGTTTCTTTCTTTGTCTACAATATAGACATTCGGAGTCCCAAGGTTCTGATCTAATTTTCCTTTTAAATGCAGTTGATTGTAAAATGTTTTAATTTCCTCAGGTGAAGCAAAAACGAAGTTCCAGCCTTTCACATCAGTAAAAGGTTTAAGTGCATCTAATACTTTTTGTGCATCAGCTTCTGTTCCTAGCGGACAAAGTATCACAAACTGAAGATCTTCAAAACCATTATAACGTTTGTAGATTTTTTCGTTTAAGTTGAAATAATTCCCTCGATTACTTAAAATCTCAGATCCTGAAAAACCCAAAACTGTGATCTTTTTATCCAATAAAACTTTCTTACCGTCCAGAGATTTCCAATTACCAAAGTCGGCAATTTTTGGCGTTATAACGGGAAGTGTAGTGAAGCTGTTAACACCGGAAGCAAAAAACAAATAAGCTACAATTGGCAAAACAAAAAGGACAAAGAGAACTATATTTTTTTTCATTATATCTGCAGAAGTTATTGAGGTACAAAAATAAAAAAATCCCGATGTTATCGGGACTCTTTTCGAATTAATATCATGTTAAAAATTCCATTTAATAGTAGAATCTTTAAAAACCCCATAAATATAATGTCCTTCTGTCAATAGAATAAACAATAAATATAAAACTAGGAAAATAACCGGTGCTACCACAGACCATCTAAGGCTGCTTTTTTCACCTTCCATGTGCATAAATGCCCATACTATATAATATGCTTTAAATATTGTAAGGATGTAAAATATCCAGTTCAATAAATTAAGACCAACAAAATGATTAAATTCTAATACTCCAGGTTTGTAAATACCAAGGATAACTTCTACTGTAGTTACTACTGATAGTAATGCAAAAACAAACCAGATTCTTTTTGTATTTGATACGTGCTCGTGTGACATAATAATTAAAATCTAAAATTAAACTAAGTAGAAAACTGTAAATACAAATACCCAAACTAAATCGACAAAGTGCCAGTATAAACCAACTTTCTCTACCATTTCGTAGCTTCTTCTTTTTTCGTAAGTACCCAATAATACATTAAAGAAAATAATGATATTAATGATAACTCCAGAAAATACGTGGAATCCGTGGAATCCTGTGATGAAGAAAAAGAAATCAGCAAATAATTTATTTCCGTATTCGTTTCTAATCAAGTTAGCTCCTTCTACAACATATTTAGCGCTTGCTAAACGAGTCTCAGATTCTTCTCTTGATAAAACTGTTTTTTTCTTTTTATCTGTAAGTTGTTCTGTTCTGATCAAAACTTCAGGATGTGCTTTAAAACCAGCCTGAATTTCAGCAACTGTATAAGTTGGCTGTGACTGAGCATCTTCCATAAACCAAGTTGAATGGCTTCTTGTTAAAGCTTCTCTTTGTTCTGGCAATTTAACTGCAAAATCAGCAAGAGCTACTCTTTTACCATCTTTATCAACAAACTGCAATAAACTTCCACCTGCTGTTTCTACTGCTCCGTACTCACCTTTGATGAAGTTTTTCCACTCCCAGGCTTGAGAACCCACGAAGATTAAACCTCCAATGATCGTTAAGAACATATAGATTGCAACTTTTGTTTTTTTCAATTGGTGACCTGCATCAACAGCCAAAACCATTGTTACAGATGAGAAAATCAAAATAAAAGTCATTAAGGCCACATAGTACATTGGTGCCGCAACGCCATGCATAAATGGAAAGTGAGTAAACACTTCATCAGCCAAAGGCCAGGTTTCAATAAATTTAAATCTAGAAAAGCCATAAGCGGCAAGGAATCCAGAGAATGTTAAGGCATCCGATACGATAAAAAACCACATCATCATTTTACCATAACTTGCTCCTAGTGGCTGAATGTCTCCGCCTCCCCAAGTTTTTTCGTCGTTGTTTGCAGTAGTAACTGTCGCTCCCATAAAAGATATTCGTTAAAAAGTTCCCAAATTTACGTTTTTTTCTTATTTAAAGAAATATAAAAATAAAAATAAATACAACCATAATAAATCCAAAAAGTGCCAATACATCGCACCTAGTTCTATACCAAGAGTTTGAGTCGAATTGTATTTTTGTTTAAAATGATTATAAATTATAATTAAAAGTGAAATTAACCCTCCGGCCAAGTGTAACAAGTGTGTCACGGTTACTACATACAAAAATGTTGTAGTAATTGAACTACCTTCTCCGGTGAAATAATACCCGCTTTCTACGATTTGTCCGAAGCCTGCAAATTGCAGTACAACGAATAAAATCCCCAAAGCCAATGTCCCCAAAAGCAATGCTGTAGTAGCGCTTCTATTGTCTTTTTGAATGGCTTTTTTAGCCAGGTAAAAAGTAACACTACACGCTATAATAACTGCCGTACTGTAATAAAAAGCTGTTGGCAATTCAAAGTTTTTCAACCAGTCGGCTCTTGATTTACTTACCACAAAAGCACTTGTAAGTCCGGCAAACATCATGGTCATACTTACCATTGCGAATAACAGGATAAGTTTTGCCGATTTGGCTTTCCTTAGCTTATCTTCAGCTGCCGTTTCTGTTCTTGTTATTGTCATTTCCATAACTATCTTAAAAATTTATCTACTATAAATACGATTTGCAGCAATGATATATACGAAACGCTTACCAACATTAATGTTCTCGCTGCTTTTGCTGTTCTTAACTGATACAAACGCACGGCATAAAACAACATCCACAATCCCAATAAAAACACTAAAATTGCTGCTATTGGTGTAATAAACAATTGCCCTGTATAACCTAAAACCGGCAGTAACGAAGCAATGATTAACCAAACTGTATATAAAATAATCTGCAAAGCGGTTCCTTTATCTTTTTTTCCGGTTGGCAACATAAAGATCCCAGCCTTCTCATAGTCTTCATACAAAAACCATCCAATAGCCCAAAAATGAGGGAATTGCCAGAAAAACTGAATCAAAAACAGCGTTCCGGCTTCGATACCAAATTCTCCTGTAGCGGCAACCCATCCTAACATGAAAGGAATCGCCCCCGGAAAAGCACCTACAAAAACAGATAACGAAGTTACCGTTTTTAAAGGGGTATAAATACTGGTATATAAAAATATGGAGATGGCAGCAAACATTGCCGACTTGGCATTTATGGTGTAAAGCAAAGCGATACCCACAATAGTAAGCAAACTCGCCACAAACAAAGCCATTTTTGGAGACATGCGACCAGAAGGAACCGGACGATTTTTAGTTCGATCCATCAAAGCATCGATGTCTTTTTCGATCACCTGATTGAAAGCATTTGAAGCCCCAACCATGCAATACCCTCCAATTGCCAAAACTGCCAAAACACTCCATTTGAAAGGATGTTCCTCATTAACTCCCAATAAATACCCGGCAACAGAAGAAAACAATACACTGATTGCTAAACCAGCTTTAGTAATCTCTTTGAAATCGGTAAATATTGATTTTATTGAAAATGTATTTTTAGTAGCGTTCAATACGGTAATTGTTTGGATGTTTTTTTTGAGTGGTGCAAATGTACAAATTAGATTGTAGAATTTAGACCTATAAATTTAGATTTTTTTCAATAAAACCTTTACAAAATAAGGACTTGCAAATCTTTAACACAATTATTTCGAAAAATCTTATTAAAAATCCTAGTAATCAAAATACCAATTGAAGATATCCGAACGCAATCCGATAGAAAACCAGGTTGTACTTTGCTTAAAAGTTGTTGCTGTATCTTTTGTAGGATCAAAGTTTCGATATAAGAAACTTCCAAACAGTTTCAGATTCGTCATCGGGTTTAACAAATAACCTCCTTGTATGTCGGCAATAAAAACGCTTGTTTTGTTCCCCTGCCCTACTTTTACCTCATTATCGAACGGACGTTTTTCATCATAACTTTTGTAAATATTACCTCCGTAGTTAAAACTATCCTCTGCAGTATCAAAGTCCAGTCCTCTTGTACCCATAGTAAACTTGGCATCGGCAAAATAACGTCCTCTGTGGTAACGTCCGATCACCAATAGTTCTTTAAAATTCCCGCCCCATTGGTGCCCGACACTCTGATTGTTATGCCCGTAATTGGTAATCACCGCACTGTGCGAGTATACATACGGACGTACATGGTTGTATTCCAGTTGCAATAACAGATCTTTCACTTTAAAAGCATTGTAATACTTCGCTCCAATCTGGTATCCAAATTTATTTTTCCAGCTATTGTTTCCACTTTTAATGTCTCCCAATGAAAATTCATCCAATAAAAACTGAGCATACAAATTAACATTATTGTTCCATTTGTACTTAGAAGTTAATCCCAAAAGTGCATTTCCACTTCTTGACGATGAAGCGAATTCTACAGATCGATAGAAAATAATCGGGTTCACAAAATTAATATCAAAACCTCTGTTGTTGGTATCCGTCCAGACTACTGACTCAAAAAAACCTAAATTCAGTTTATTCGAAACATTCCAGCTCAAATAATGATTGGCCATAAATTTTGTGGCATAAGTTTTTTCTAATGTAACATCCGGACGAACATCTTTGAGCCACATATAGGTGTTCGTGTATTTTATTTTCCAGAAAGTGGTGTTGATTTTAAAATACGGATACGGACTTGCCCCGTCGCTTTCCAGCAAAGAGCGATAACCATCACCGATAAAGTTTCTTCCGTAACCCAATTGCAGATCAAAGATTTTGCTTGGAGCGTAAGTAATATTCGCTTCTGCCAAAGGAAAATCATAGGCATCCGTTTTGAATCGCTTGGCAATTCCCATTCCCGGAAGAATGGCCGGATTTCCTCCTGACGGCTTTAAAGTTTCGGCAAAATCATTGTAATAACCTGCAAATCTTCCCTGACTTTCAAAGATGGTTGTTGTAAAATTAATTTGTTTCCCTAATCCTCCTCTAAAATTCAAAGCACGCGTATTGACATAGGTGTAGGAAGCATCCAAATCTGAAGCTTTACCCATTTGCAAGTCAACAATTGGATTTAGAGCCAGCCAATAGTCTTCTCCCTGAATCTGAACCATGTTTTCATTCCAGAATTTTCTTCCCAGCCAGGTAGAAACATTTTTTTGAAGCGATTGATTGACTGCTTTTAAATTGTAGTATTTCGAAACTTCGGTATAGGTATAAGGCTTAGATGCGGTATGATTGTTACTTCCCACCTGATTCATCGCTCCATCAAACTGCGCATAATAACTGTGTGAAAACGGAATATTCAAATGACTTTCAAATTCCGGATTGTTGTATTTTTTATACACAATACTATCCAGCTCGGTCATTGGTTTCTCAAGAGGTTTTAAAATTTGAGCCGCTGCCAATGCCTCCTCAGCAAGCTGATTGGCGCTTTTTAGCGGAATGTCTATTGAAATGGTGTATTTGGAATAGGTTGGTTTCCCGTTATAGGTAGAAGGTTTTATTTTCGGGAATTTCTTAAAAACACGTGTCGCTTCTTCTGACAAAGCATCGTTTACCGCATTTACATAAATTACTTTGAATTCTCCATTTGCATCTACTTCAAAAAGCACTTTTACTTCTCCTTTGTAGTTGGCTTGTTTTAGATTTTCGGGTACCTGATAATTTTGAAACACAAAATCCTGTACTTCTTTATAAAAACAATTTTCCAGTTGTTTGGATTGAAGGTTTTCGCAATTTGGGAAAACCGGAAATTGTTCTGCGGTAAAACCGGGTTTAATAGAGGTGTTTGTATTTTCCTGCGAAAAAGCAAACAAAGTGGTTAAGGTTAAAATACAAGACAGGAAAATCTTATTCACGTAAATTTGGGTTTTTATTTAATATTGATTTGGGGTATTCCCTCCATCTGCGATTGTTTTTGCAGCAGAGGTTCCGATTCGTTTTACTCCTAAACGAATCATTTCTATGGCATCGTCGTAAGAGCGAACTCCTCCAGCCGCTTTAACCGGCAAAGGCGATGCGTTTTCTAACATCATTATAATCGTTGGCAGTGTTGCTCCGTTTGGCAAATCGTTTTCGGTTTTATAAAAGCCGGTAGACGATTTCACAAAAACCGAAGCATAGTTTTCTTCTTTAAAATGCGATATGACTACATTTTTAATCAGTGCCGAAAGCTGAATTATTTGAGTATCATTTAGGGCCGCAACCTCGATAATCCATTTTACGGTTTTATTGTTCGCAAGACCAATTTGTGTTCCCACTAAAATTTCCTGCTTCACTAAGTCGATATCACCCTCTTTAAAGGCAGCATAGTTGCAAACAAAATCCAGATCATCTGCTCCGTCTTCAATTGCTTTGTTTGCTTCTTTTAATTTAGATTCTAAATCTGAGCTTCCTTCAGGAAAGTCAATAACGGTGCCCACCAGTAAAGTCGAATTGGCTTTATGAATCATTTCTTTCGCCAAAACCACCTGTTCCGGCCGAATCATGATTAGTTTAAAGCCTTCTTGAATTGCTTCTTCAATAGCATTTTTAACCACAAGGGTGTTTTCTGCTTCTGACAGTCCCGCTTGTTCAGCGGTTTTTAAATAGGTAGAGTCCAGATATTGCTTAACATTCATGATTTGCGAGTGTTCTGAGAATTGGGACAAAAATACATTTTAAATTAAAATTAACAGTCATGGCCGCGAAGATTTACACAAAGTCGACACCGGTTTCTTTTCAAACAAAGCAACATGAAAAAATAATCTGACAAGGTGCAATCGTTAAATTAATAGATTTTTGAATGTAGCGTAACGATTGCTGCTTTTTGATTTGATGCTTCTCAATAGTATAATCGACCATTTTATAGCACATCAAAAATCAAAAATCGTTAATCAAAAATCGCTAATCTTTTCATCCTTTTTTTTCTGACTCAAAAGAATTTCTCGCAAAGTCGCGAAGCCGCGAAGGTTTGACCAAACTGGAAAGCGTTACCATTAGGGCACAAAAAAACCCACCGAAGTGGGATTTTATATTTTTAAATTTTATCTATTTGTTTTTTAAACACTATAGCGGCAAAGATGCCAAATAGAGCTCCAAGTGCATTAGCCAAAACATCTGTTACATCAGATGCTCGTGTAACCGTTAAAACACTTTGCAGAATTTCGATTGTAATTCCGAAAAAAACTGAAAATATAAATGAAATTAAATAAGCTTTGAAATCGTCTGGTGCTTTCCCTTTCAGCTCTTTTTTGAAAAACAAAATCCAGGAAATTGTAAATCCAAAATGAAAACAAAAATGGACAATTTTATCTATACTCGGAAAATTTACCGCCGGAATATTACTTGAATCTGTCAAACAAAAGTAAGTAATGATTCCTGAACAGATAATCGCCCAGATTAAGAGCAATTGTTTAGGCACCTATAAGTTCTTTATAAGCGTCAGCAGACAATAAAGAATCTATTTCTGATGCATCTGCAATTTTAATTTTGATCATCCAACCATCGCCGTAAGGATCAGAATTAACAGTTTCAGGTGCACTTTCAAGACTGTCATTAAACGCAATGATTTCTCCTGTTAATGGTAAAAACAAATCTGATACTGTTTTTACAGCCTCAACTGTTCCGAAAACCTCGTCTTTGTCAAGTGTCTGATCTAAAGTTTCTACTTCAACATACACGATATCTCCTAACTCTTTTTGTGCAAAATGAGTAATTCCTACTGTTGCAACATCGCCTTCGATGCTAATCCATTCGTGATCTTTTGTGTACTTTAAATTTGCTGGTATGCTCATAATAGTTGTGTTTGAAAATTGGTAATTTAATAATTGAGGCACAAATGTAATAATCTTCTAATAAAATCCCCTTTAGAAACTAAAAATTAATTTCCAAAATTATAGCGGAGTGTAAATCCTGATCTAATGTTGGTTAAAGGAAATGACGTCGAGATTACCGCTTTTGAAAACGAGTGATCGTAATAGAATATTGCGGTCAGGTTTTTACTGAAAGCATAATCTGCTGTTAGTTTTAACGACCAGATATTTTGTCCCGCTGCCAACTGATTGTTGTCGTAATCTAAATAACGTACTAATGTTTCGTTGTTTCTATACGAGAAATCAGCCTTAATATTGATGTCACTTTTTATAATTCCTGTTGGAGTATCCGCCAATCTTGATGAGAAGATCACATCTTTGAAACGATACCCCAGACCAATAACATATTCCATTCCTTTTACTTCGGTCAACAAATTATTATCAAAACTCATCGACAAAGCTCTGTCTTTTTTAATCTCTGTAAGCACACGCAATGAACTTTTCAATTCAAAATCCATTCGGATTAACGGACTGAACTGCTCTACCAGGTTGATGTTTGACATGATGGTTTTGTTATAGAAATTGGTGTTCACATCTTGCCCGTTAGGTTTTTCAATATAGTCAAAGTTCGAACGGAACTGATTGATTGTATACGACGCCCTGTAGTTGTGCTGTAAAGAGAAACGCTTGAATTTATCTTTAAAATATTTATAACGCATCAAACCGTTGTATTTCACACTCCAGTTTGGAATAGGGAAACTTCTGAAAATATCGGTCGAACTGCTTGACGCATTACCTCCGGAATAAGCCGCCAGGAATGCCGGCAATAAAACAGCCTGATTGCTTTTGGTAAATCCTATTGGATATCCTTCATTGGCAACATATACTTTATAATTAGGATCTGTTGTAGCCGGAATCGGATTATTAGCATCTCCGTATCTCGGTATTGGAGCTCCTGCACCATAACGGTCCTCTGCCAGACGGTTTGCTATAATCAAACGGTTGTTTCTGAAATCATCAAATGCAGCAGACTCTGTGGCACTGCTGGTTGAGAATGCCGTTTTGATCAGCACTGTCGAAATAGAGAACATCCCGTAATTATAGGGTGACAAAGGCGTGTAATCCAACTCTCCTGTCCCAGTATTTTTGACAACACTATATTGCTCTGATCTGTTTTCGGAATAAGCGCGATCCATATTCAGATCAATTTTTAAATCCGGGAATAAATCGATGTTTGCAGTCACTTTCAATAATTTGTTTGTTACCTGCGTAAAGCTTTGGTTGAAATCCTGATAGGTCGTTAACCAGCCATTTTTGGCAGCCTCATAACGAATATCATCCTGACTTCCGAAAACAAACCCTAAAGTAGGTCTTGATGTTCCAAAGAAACCAACACCCGGCGTATACCCCGGTAAAACCGTTCCGCTATTTTTAGTATAGTTAATCTGAATGTTTTTTACACTGGTCAGAATACCAATCATGCCGTCGTAAAACGGACTGCTGGTGGTTGCCGGTTTTGCTGTATTTACAATTTTCTCTCCTGGTTTTGGAGGTGCAATTGCTTTAGGTTTTGCCCCTGCTTTTGCACCCGGAGTTAATCCTAAATACTTGTACAACATGTTCATGTTAAGTGTTGTCGTAAGCGTATTCGAATTGGCATTCTGGATGGTATTTCCTAAATCAAACTGGTTCCCGTTAGGATCCTCATATTGCGAAAATGCCGTCGAAGCACGCTGCCAACTGTAATCGGCAGTATACGAATAAGTCGCTTTTACGAAACTCAAAACCGGAATTTTATTGATTGGAATATCATAGTTCAACACCAATTGCTGTAAGTGCTGATTTGGTGTTCCGATATCAAAATAATCGTCCCAGATATTAAAATCCTGTTTTGGAGAATTATCATCGTTCAGGAAGTTCCTTACGATATTATTGGATGCTGCCGTGTAGTTAATTTTCAGAGATTTTGTCAGATTAAAACCAAATCCGTACTGATAATTAAAGGCAAAATTTCGGCGGTACAAAGGATCGAGACCAATCCCCTCTACTTCAACTTCTCTAAATTGCTGACGGTTACTTTGTCTTAAAACATTTGTATTAAAAGAAATATTTGAAGGCAAATAGTTAAAATTAAAATCACTTAACAGCTTCCAGTACTCACTTTTCTTCATGAATTTGGTCTTCTTGAAAGGCACTACTTCTTTAGGCTGAAAGGTGTAGGCATAATTCACCGCTGTATTCGATTGCTCGTCTACAAAGTCTGCTACTTCATAATCGTGACGCTCTACCTGATTGTACGATTGTGAGAAGGTTAAATTCTCGACGTCATAAACATGCGGCTTCTGTTCAGGAGCCCTGTCTTTTCTCACCCCGATAAAGTTAATGCTTCTGCGTTTGGTATAATCAATCGCTCTGGTTCTGATATTTTCTTTTTCAGCCTCATTAGTAGTTTCTCTAATCAGCTGCTTTAGTTTGATATCCTGATTGAACGGATCGTATTCCGGTGTGATTACTTCTTCTCCAATGGCATAATTGAACGGCAAATTGATCCCCCATTTTGGCGGTAATAATTTACCCAAATTCAAGTTGGTTACGATATTATACTGTTGAATGTCTTCACGACTTCTTTCGTTGGCTCCTTGTTCTAAAGATCCAAAACCAATTGTACTTTTCTTACCGGTCGCAGATACAGTTGCAAAATCGGCCATATTGGTATCGATGTTTAAGATCGCTGCCATACCTCCTTTGTTCTCTAAATCGGCCATACGAAGTTCGTTAAACCAAACCTCTCCTTTTATGGTTTTATGATCGGCTCTACTCTTAACCCCTACCATTAAATTTCGCACCAAACCAAAGTTCGGATTTCCTTTTATCCCTAATCTTAACTTACCGTCGCCGTCACCTCCGCTAATACTTAAGTCGTCGTCCGGATAATAAATTCCGTTGATATCTCTTTTATCAGAGTTAATATCGATGCTCATGGCTTTAATCTTCATTCTGGTCAATAATTCCAGTGCCAAGTCAATATTGTTCTCTTCGAGCCAAACCTGATCAGGGCTTATGGTACAAGACCCTCCTGTTCGGGTAACTTTTAACGGAACTTCGACCTGATAGAAGTTTTGAGTGTAGTCATTTCCAAAACGAATAAAACCAATCATTTCATCGTCTAATAAAGTATTCTCGTTTGGCAATGATTCTGCGTGTAAAAACATTTTTAGTTTTTTGTACTGACGCATGTCTACACTTACATTTTTAAAAACTCCTCTTGCGTCTGTATATTGCAAACCAGACCCTCCTACACGCAATGCCAAAGCCTGCTCGTTTTGATTGATGATTGTATTGTTGTTGTACAATTGCTCTCTCTGAACTCCTGGCGGCACCACGTAATTCACAGGGCATTTTGTACCATTCTCCTGAATGTTTACAGCCGAAACATCAAACTCCGTTCCGTCGTCATTCGGATTCGTATCGTTAGCATCCAGTGTTCCTGTGTATCTTCTCCACTCTCCTCTAACCAAATCTAAAGCTCCAAAACGAACGGTCATTTGATTGCTGAAGCCTGTCATAAACATACGCATGAAACGAATCGATCTGAAATCGGTGATGTTTCCAATAGTATTTTGCGGTTGAGCAACCGGGATTTTAAACTGAATCCATCTTGCTGTAGTGGTTGATCCGTTTGGCAATTCGACATTACTCACTTCACGAATATCGGTAACGAAGTTTTGCCCTACCTGCATTCCCGGTTTCATATCAATACTGTATTCATAATACGCATTGATGGTACTCATGGTGTTGTCACGGTTAATGTCTTCTACATCCGGCAATGTTGTTGATCCACGATTAGGTGAATCGATACTTACAGGTGAGTTCCCCTCAGTACCGTTGTAATTTTTATAACGTTCTAAAACGCCTCCGTCTGTATTTAAATAATAAGTATAATCGTCTGCAGCGGGATCTCCTTCTCCTCCGTAATTTGTATATACCGAAGCTTCTTTACCATTTGGCAAACCGTCTAAACCAACATCCTGATTGCTACGGTTACCTGCATTGTTATCGAAGGCATAAATTAAAGACTGCGATGCAGGAACGTCTCCCCACAGTGGTCTCGGATTCACCATAATCTGATCCGGGCCTAATCCGTTTTCATATTGTTTTCTTCCGTCTTTTAATACGTCTTCTGAAACTTCTCCTAAGTTGAAATAAATTTTTCCGGTATTGTTAACTGCCGCTTGTCCATTACCCACATAAGGATCCATTACCCAAAACTGAATGTATTCGACATTTCCCTGTTCGAAATTGGTCGAGTTCAAAGCACGCATGATCCCTCCAAAGTTTGAACTGGCCGGACTTGTACCGAAGTTTGGATTGTTGTTGTAAGGTCCACGATCAGATGGATAATAGCTTAAATCTAAGGTATTCACGACCTGAATCTGCCCCTGAGCGATGTCTGTGTTTGGATATAATTCTCTGCTATAAATACGTCGGGTGGTATTCAATGATAAGTCATCGTTTGAAATACCGGATGGTTTTGAGGCATAAAAAACAGGGTCAATGGTGTACCAGGCTAATTTTGCACGTTTAAAACCATACTCTAATGTATTGGAATTGGCATTAAAAGTATTGTCGTTTATAGAGTTTACAAATGGTGTTGAAGCCAGACTCCATGCATATGCAGATCGCATATCGATGGTAGACTGTGAGCCTTCAAAGTCGTCTACATAAATAGTAGCTTCTCCTTCAAAATCACTCGCTTTTGGAGCATCCGGTTTTAAGAAAGCTACTTCTCCTCTTATCGAAAGATTGGAAGGAACATCGGTATCAATGTTTGGTAATTTATTTACTAATCGAGTGAAGAAAGGAACTTCGGTGGAGTAATTTCCATTGAATCCAAAAATAGCGTTGTTTACAGATTCCTGACCATAGCTTGATTTTTGAGTAAATGGTTTTTCATTCATTTTCAAATAGGTTCCTCCAACGATAAATTTATCTGAGATTTTATGCTCAACATTGAAGCCAATAAATCTTCGGGTTTGTTGTCCGAAAATTGAATTGTTCTCCAACGATACCTCGATCGGTGTATTCGAAGCCTGAAGCGAAGGGTCCAGAATCTGAACACGCCCTAATTGATAATCTACGCTATAATCGATTCCTTCTACCAGTCTTCTTCCGGCAGCCATCACGACAACCGATCCCTGAGGAACGTTAAACGCTCCAATTGGAATACCATTACTTCCGGATGATTTGTATTTCCCTCTTAATAAAAATTTATTTTTATCACTATCCTGTAAAGCTCCGGACTGTGTGTTGCGGTACATGTTTCTAAAAACGTATCTTTTCTGATTGGCGTTATAGGAATTTGGATCGTCATAATTTTCTCCCGCACCTGTATTCAACTTTTTAAACAATAGTTCTCCAAAAGGCTCTTTTGTGGTAAAAATAATTCGCCCGTTCTGAACGTCTACTGTAACCCCCGGAATATAATCGAAGAAACCATCCCCTCCGGTTTGCGGATCATTGTTGTAATTCAGTCGGTCCAGATTAAAGACATTTAATAACGGAGTCTGATCGACTTTGTTATCTGCGGTTGGGTTTGCAGGGAAAGTTGTTCCCGGAACCGGCGTAATGTAGTTGATCGGAGAAGGATCCGTATAAAGTATGTTTAATCTGAAATCATCTTGTTTGATTTGATAGGCCTGAGGAATTTGATAAACGTTTTTCATCATCAGATTCCAAACCGGATTCTGAACGTTTGTCAAGTTACTTTTCAGCATTTTTAATACTAAACTTTGTGTGATGATCGCTTTATTGGCGTTGTTGTTTCCGGTAACTACTGTCCCGTCAACTCCGTCACTTCCAAATTCTCCAACCTGATAAATTTTCCCTCCAACGGTGTATTCAAAGGCTACTGCCAAAATTTCGTCATTAGCCAGACGCTGCTGTAAAGAGATGTATCCTAACTGTGCGTTGAAAGTAAATTCGTTTGCGGTTAACTTTCTTGCATTTTCCAAAACAGAATAATCTGTTCCTTCACTGGTATTGGCATTATTGAATCCGGTTTTTGCCGTTACAATTTCTCTAATATTCGAATTTAAATAAGCACCCGGTTTTCCAATGGTAGCCGGATCGTATTTGTTGTTGTTGTTGTCTGTTGGTGTATCGATCGGGTTGTTAAAAAAACCAGCCGGATTGCTTATTACTACAACCTGATTGTCCGGCACTCCGGTAACCTGCCCTTCTCCTAAATCCTGAAGCGCAATAATGTTACGCAAGTTATTATTGTTGGTGGTTACCCTGTTTTGTTTATTGGTTACCCAAACTTCTATTCGGGTTACCTGAACACGGCTATCGATAAAAGGATATTTTTTTAAAGAGGCGTCGTATTTGTTTCTGAAATACTGCGATAAGAAGAAGTGTCTGTCATTATCATAGTCGAGTGCATACAAATCAAAGTTCTGAACTGTTCCACCACCTTCTGCAACTATACTCTTGGTTTGTGACTTCTGTTCGGAGAAAACACCGGTAACAGTTGTCTTACCAAATTGTAAAACGGTTTTAACTCCAAACAAACTTTGAGCTCCACGAATAAGGGTACTGTTTAAAGGCATGCTTACATTACCTACTTCAACTTTTTGAACAATATCGTCTTCTGAAGGGGTGTAGGCAAGCTTAAATAAGTTTTGAAAAGCAAAGGTAGACTGGGTGTCATAATTTGCATTTACCTCTAATCTGGTTCCTATTTTCCCCAGTAAGCTCATGCTGATTCGCTGATCAAAATCGAAGGTAAGGCTCGATCTGTTTCGAGGTGAAAAAGCGGGATTATCCTGTTTGGTATATCGAACCCCTAAGTCCATTTCTACTGATCCTGTTGGCTTTACGTCTATCGTATTACTTCCGAAGATGCTTTCAAAAAGTCCTGAATTAATATAATATCGAGGCAGCAAATCCTTTTTCTTGGCTTCACTTCCCGTTTTTTTACCGTCTATAGCATCTGATTTTTTTCTGAAATAATCTCTTCTCGATTCTTTCAAAACTAAATCTTCATACTCTTTTGGTGTTAATACAATAGGGTAATTGATTGAAAATCCATCTACTGAGCTGGTGTAAATGTATCGGTCAGTTATGGGATCATACCGATAGGCCGAAAGTATACTTGGCGGATTTCCTAACTCTACTTTACCAACGGAGAATTGTGTTTTAGTTGTATCTTGAACTGTTGGGTTTACTTGCGCACGCAAAACATTACCGCAAAATAAAAACAGTAAAAAAATACAAATTTTACGCATACTCTTGGTTTAAATAAATTGGTTTTATAGGCTTTTTAATGCTTTTTTGATGATGGTTTCCACCGTAGCTTCAGGGTCTTCTTTTACGATTTTCTCCACTACTTTTTCAGAAGTTTTACGTACAAAACCTAAAACCTCCAAAGCAGATAACGCTTCATCTCGATTTGTATTGTTTTGAACGACCGAAACTTCGTCCAAATCGTACAATTTTAACACTTTTTCTTTTAAATCAAGTATAACTCTTTGTGCTGTTTTGTTTCCGATTCCTTTTATGGACTGGATTACGCCTACATCTCCAGAGGCAATAGCATTGATAATTTGTCTTGGTTCTATAGACGACAACATTGTTCTGGCAATGTTTGCTCCAATTCCGGAAACCGACAATAACATTCTGAATATTTCGCGCTCTGATTTTTCTACAAAACCAAATAATGTATGCGCATCTTCTTTGATTTGAAGATGCGTATACAATTTTATATTTTCTACATTGGGAATTAATGAAAAGGTATGTAAAGAAATGTTTACCTGGTACCCCACTCCGCCGCATTCAATTACGACATCTGTTGGATTTTTCTCTACTAATTTCCCCTGTAAATGTGCTATCATAGTATAATATATTAAGGTCAAATATAATAAAAATGCGTTAAAAATACGACAATATTATTGCAACCTTATTTTTTATACTATTTTGCTAATTTAATCTTTTTACTCTCTTTTTCCTGAGCGTCAATTACTGCAATTGCAGCCATATTTACCATTTCTTCAACGCTTGCTCCTAATTGGAAAATGTGAACTGGTTTCCCCATTCCCATCATAATTGGTCCAATAGAGTTTACTTTATACAATTCCTTTAACATTTTATAGGTAATGTTAGCCGAATCTAAGTTAGGGAAGATCAAAGTATTCACTTTTTTACCTGCTAATTTAGAGAATGGGAATTTTTCGGCAAGCATTTCCTGATTCAATGCGAAATCGGCCTGAATTTCTCCATCAACAATCATTTCCGGATGGTTTTTATGCAGATAAGCTACAGCTTCTCTTACTTTTGAAGCATTTGGACTTGTTGAAGATCCGAAGTTTGAATAAGAAACCATTGCAATAACAGGCTCTACTCCAAACATTTTAGCGGTTTTAGCAGTCATGATTGCAATGTTAATCAAATCTTCTGTCGAAGGGTTGATGTTAATTGCTGTATCCGACAAGAACATTGGTCCGCGTGACGTCAACATCATGTTGGCTGTAGCGATTAATGAAGCTCCCGGTGCTTTTTCGATCAGTTGTAACATTGGTTTCACTACTGTTGGATAACTTCTTGTATGTCCTGTTACCAAAGCATCTGCTTCACCTTCGTTCACCATCATGGCAGCAAAGTAGTTTCTTTCACGCATGAATTTTTGTGAATCCAATAACGAAACACCTCTTCTTCCTCTTGTTTCCCAATAAGAATTTGCAAATCGGTTACGTCTTCCTTCTTCTTCATTCGTTTTAGGATCGATGATCTCCAATTCAGCATCAAAACCTAATTCTTCTTTCAGCTCTAAAATAACTTCTTTGTTTCCTAGTAAAATTGGGTAACCAATTCCGTCCTCATGTACAATTTGCGCTGCCTTAAGTACGTTTAACTGATCTGCCTCAGCAAAAACAATTCTTTTAGGGCTTACTTTAGCACGGTTGGTAATCAAACGCACCATTTTATTATCGTTCCCCATACGTTCGCGAAGCACATCTTCATAAGCTGCCCAGTCTGTAATAGGATTTTTTGCTACTCCCGATTCCATTGCTGCTCTTGCAACTGCAGGTGCAACCACGGTAATCAATCTAGGGTCAAATGGTTTAGGGATGATATAATCATTACCAAAACCTAATTTTGTTGCTCCGTAGGCTACGTTAACCTGCTCCGGTACCGGCTCTTTTGCCAAAATAGCTAATGCTTTTACCGCAGCCATTTTCATAGCTTCGTTTATTTTTGTAGCACGTACGTCTAATGCTCCTCTGAAAATATATGGAAAACCTAAAACGTTGTTTACCTGGTTAGGAAAGTCCGAACGTCCTGTAGCCATAATAACATCTTTACGAGTTTCTGTCGCTACGTTATAATCGATTTCCGGATTTGGATTTGCCATCGCAAAAACAATTGGATTCTCTTTCATTGTCAATAACATTGCAGGCGTCAGAATGTCTCCTGAAGATAATCCGATGAAAACATCAGCTCCTTTTACGGCTTCTGCCAAATCAACTTTAGGACCATCAACTGCATATTTCATTTGCAATTCTGATAGTGAAGGGTTGTCTTTTGTTAAAAGTCCTTTACTGTTAAACATCTTGATGTTCTTAACCTGAACTCCTAACAAAACATATAAATCTGTACAAGCGATCGCTGCAGAACCTGCACCCGAAACTACGACTTTTACATCTTCTGCTTTTTTTCCTGCCAATTCAAGAGCATTAATTAAAGCTGCTGACGAGATAATGGCTGTACCGTGCTGATCGTCGTGCATTACCGGAATGTCTAATTCTTCTACCAATCGTCTTTCGATTTCAAAAGATTCCGGTGCTTTAATGTCTTCCAGATTTATCCCTCCGAAAGTTGGGGCAATATTTTTTACGGTCTGAATAAATTCTTCAATATCTTTTGTACCGATTTCAATATCAAAAACATCAATATCAGAGAATATCTTAAACAATAATCCTTTCCCTTCCATTACAGGCTTAGAAGCCTCAGGACCAATGTCTCCAAGTCCTAAAACTGCTGTACCGTTTGAGATTACGGCAACTAAATTACCTTTTGCTGTATATTTGTAAACGTCTTCTACGTTTGCTGCAATGTCTAAACATGGCTCTGCAACTCCTGGCGAATAAGCCAAAGACAAGTCTCTTTGGGTTGCATATTTTTTTGTTGGAACTACCTGAATTTTTCCTGGAGTTGGTTCTGAATGGTACAGTAACGCTTCTCTTCTTTTACTCTCTTTGTTCATTTATTTTAGCTTTTATTCTAGCTTACAAAGATATAAGTCTTGTTTTAAAATGGCCTATTTTTGCTACTTTCTTTTCTTAAAAATAAATTTTAGAGACCTCAAAAAAAATAGCCCAAAAAATTTTGGACTATTTAAAAGATTCTATTTTTTAGCTTGTTTTACTGCGAAATATAAGAGTTTAAATGATGTATCGTGTCTTTCTGAATTTCGATAATGGCCTTAACCACATCACTTATAGATATTATTCCTACTACGACTCCATCTTCTAAAACCGGTAAATGCCTGATTCTTTTGGTACTCATCAGTTCCATACAATCTTCAATATTATTTGAAAGTTTTACCGAGAAAATATTGCTTTCCATAATTTCATGCACAAAGGTTTCTTTTGATGATTTATCTTTTAAAACAATTTTTCGGGCATAATCCCTTTCAGACAATATTCCTTTTAAATCGGAACCATCAATAACAAGAATGGCTCCTATGTTTTTCTCTCCCATCACTTTTAAGGCTTCATAAACCGTTGTCGTTGAAAGAACTGAGTAAACATTTTTCCCTTTTGTGTTTAGTATTTGATCTACAGTCATATCTGAAAAATTTTAGATCTATAAAGTTAGAAAAAAATGTACACACACAACAGCGAAAACGATTTTTTAAAATATAACTCATTCATTTTAAACAAAATAACTAATATTTTCTGTTTTATAAATTTTAGTTTAAAAAAGTGATAGAATTTTAAAACTTTTTTGCGAATTATATTACTTAAGGGATGCTTTTTGCTCGCAGAGACGCTAAGGCGCAAAGTTTTTTATTGTTGGCTGTTGATGTCAATGTGTATTTATACATCGTTTTGTCATTCCGAGGAACGAGGAATCTTAGGGAGTAACTCAACAACGTCATATACTTTGTGTCAGTTTCTTGTGGAGATTCCTCGTTCCTCGGAATGACAAGATTGCGAATAATTTGATAACAACAACAGCATACACTTTGTGTCAGTTTCTTGTGGAGATTCCTCGTTCCTCGGAATGATAAGATTGCGAATAATTTGATAACAACAACAGCATACACTTTGTGTTAGTTTCTTGTGGAGATTCCTCGTTCCTCGGAATGACAAGATTGCGAATAATTTGATAACAACAACAGCATACACTTTGTGTTAGTTTCTTGTGGAGATTTCTCGTTCCTCGGAATGACAAGATTGCGAATAATTTGATAACAGCAACAGCATACCCTTTGTGTTAGTTTCTTGTGGAGATTCCTCGTTCCTCGGAATGGCAAGATTGCGAATAATTTGAGAACAACAAAAAGCCCTTTTCTAAAACTTAGAAAAGGGCTTTTGAGCTGTTTATTTTTGTTTACAAATTGGTGATTACAAACTCACTTCTTCTGTTGCGTTCGTGTTCTTCTTCGGTGCATTTTACACCATCAGAACATTGGTTTACCAATTGAGTTTCACCATATCCTTTTGCGGTTAATCGGGTTGAATCTACTCCTTTTTGAATCAGCCAGTTTCTAGTCGATTTGGCTCGTTTATCCGATAAAACCTGATTGTATTTCAAGGTTTGTCGACTGTCTGTATGGGAACGGATATCTAATTTTAAGGTTGGATATTGTTTTAGTATTTCGATAATTTTCTCCAGTTGGTAAGCAGATTCCTTTTTAATAGTCGCTTTGTCCAGATCAAAATAAATAATCGGAATATCAAGTGTCTTGGCCAGATCGGTTCCAACTCCAATTGGTTTAACTCTCTTCTCTAACTGAATCAGTAAAGTTGTTTTTCCGGAGTTTCTGTTTATGGTTACCGGGGTTTCTTTGCTTTCATAATCTGTTTTTGAAGCGCGTACAAAATAATTTTTACCACATTTTACATTCGGAAAAATATAGTTTCCTTTTTCATCCGAAACAACTTCTGCTACGGCCTGAAAATTTTCATCAAACAATGCTACTTTGGTATTTGAAAGAACCACATTGGTTTCCAAATCGGTTATAGTACCCAGTAATTCCTGCTCGCAATTTAGTTTTCGTCTTTCGGTAAATCGGTAAACATCATCAAGTCCGTGGCCATTGTCTCTGTTGGAAGAGAAAAATCCGTTTCTGTTTTTACTGTTTATTACAAAAGCAAAATCGTCCTGTGGACTATTGATTGGTTCCCCTATGTTTTGTATTTCTTCAAAAGTGCCTTCTTTATTTATTTTTGCTACGAATACGTCAAGTCCGCCCAATCCGGGTCTTCCGTCGGTTGCGAAATAAAGTTCATTATCTTCTGAAATAAAAGGAAAGGTTTCTCTGCCTTCGGTATTGATTGCTGCACCTAAATTTTGAGGTTTTCCAAAGCTTCCATCACCGTTTATGGTTACTTTAAACAAGTCAGACTGGCCTAAGGTTCCCGGCATATCTGAAGCAAAGTAGAGCGTTTTTTCGTCTAAACTTAAGGTTGGATGCGCCACACTATACTGATCGCTGTTGAACGGAAGTGCTTCTATGTTTTTCCATTCCCCTTCAATTAAGTTTGCTTTATACAATTTTAATAAGGTGACTTTTTTCTCGTCTCTGCCTCTTTTTCCGTTTAAAAAATTATTGCGGGTAAAGTACATGGTTTGGCCGTCTTTCGTGAAAACGGGTGTCGATTCGTTGAATTTTGTATTTACTTTTTTCTGAAAACGCTGTGGTGTTCCTATACTCCCGTCCGGCAACATCTCGGCGGTGTATAAATTGGTAAAGGAACTATTGGTCCATTTGAAATTTTTCTTTGCCACTCCTCCTGTATCCCTGGCGGAGGTAAAAACTAATTTATTATCAAAGATGGTGCTTCCGTAATCTGAATATTTAGAGTTTATTCCGGCATCGGCAATTTCAAATCGCCCTGAATTTGCTTTTATGGCACTTAAATAGTTCTTATTCGTTTCAAACAAAACCCCTCTTTTATCGGTTGCTTGTTTTTGATTGAATTTTTCTAATGTTGCATCTGCTTTCGTATAATTTCCGGCCGCTTTAAGGCATTGTGCATATCGGTACAAATATTCCGGTTCCTGCTGTTCGTTCATGGCAAACAATTCATCATACCACTTTAAAGCTTTTACAAGCTCTCCGTTAAAATAGTAGGAATTCCCAAGACGCTGAAACATTTTTTCGTCTTTATATCCTTTGTCAGCCACATTTTCATAGATTTTTATGGCATCGATATAAGCGTACTTTTCGTATTTGGCATCAGCATAATTTATTTTGCCAGTCTGTGCAATTGTATTTAGAAAAAGAAGTAAAAAGGATAAGGTGTATAATATTTTTTGGCTTTTCATAGAGGAACATTTTAGAAGAATCTTGGTGAGGTAATTCTATTATAATTATTAAGAAACTCAAAACGCAGGAAGATCTCATGTGATCCCGAATTGTATCTTCTTAAATTAGTGGTTTCATGATCGTAGCCATAGCCAATATATAAACCATCTGTTACCTGAAAACCTGCCATTGCACTCAGCGAGGCACTCCAACGATAGGCCAGTCCTACGACAAATTTATCATCGAACATAAAGTTAGCCGAAGCATCTACTTGTAAAGGTGCTCCCTGAACCATTTTGGTTAATATTGCCGGTTTGAATTTGATGTAATAGTCCAGATCAAAAACATAACCAGCCATTAAATAGTAGTTGATTTTATCTTTAAAAATTGCGGTATCATCATCATTGAAACGATTGGTTTCGATAAAATTCGGAATGGACAATCCTACATAGGCTTTATCAGAATGCCAATACACTCCGGCTCCAATGTTAGGCGTAATTCTATTGTTTAGATTCTGAAATTGCGGGTCTCCCTGATTTTCGGGATTCAATTTATTGATATCCAAATTAAAAAGATTTGCCGTGGCTTTTATTCCGAAAGAAAGTTTAAAAGTTTCTGAGGTTGGAACACTATAAGACAAATCGGCTGATAAAGTGTTCTCGTTGGTAGGGCCAATTTTATCGTTTACCAAAGAAACTCCTAATCCTAAGTTACTGTTGTTTAGAGGGGTATTGATGGAGAAAGTACTGGTTTCGGGTGCTCCGTCCAGTCCAATCCATTGTGTACGGTACAACCCAAAAACACTTAATGCACCACGGGAGCCCGCATAGGCAGGGTTTATTGCGATGGTGTTGTACATGTATTGTGTGTATTGCGCATCTTGCTGAGCCGAACACACAACCGAAAATAACAGGAACATTAAAATTATCTTTTTCATTTGAATGGCTTTTAAGAAGCGGCCCGGAAGTGCCAGGCCGCTGTAATTTTTACTTGTTGATATATAAATAACCCGATTGTTCATGCGGATTCGATTCGTTGTCTCTATATTTCAGGATGTAGAAATAAGTTCCAACCGGTAATCCTTCAGATTGTTTTATAGTGGTACGACCTTCAGAGAAACCTTTAAAAACACGATCTTCATTGTTGTAGTTGTCCATTTCAAAGACCAAAACTCCCCAACGGTTGTAAATTTCAACCGTATTACTTGGATAACATTCCAAGCCCTGGATATAGAAACGTTCGTTCTTAGAATCTCCGTTTGGTGAGAATGCATTAAAGACTTTTATCACACAGCCCGTTAAATCCAATACGGTAGGTTTGTCTTCCAGGTTGCTTTCATCATCTGAAATATCATCGACCACAACTCCTTTACCACTTCGTCCCTGAACGCTTGCCTGATTGCTTACTTTACCTTTATTGATATCATTTTGTGTGATTTTGTAAGTAGCAGTAAAACTGTGTTCATCAGATTCGTTTACCTCTAAAGTAATTGCCTGTCCTGAAACCACAACTCCCGGTAATGGGTCAGAAATCATAACACCTGTTAATCGCACGTTTCCGGTATTGGTTACTTTAAATTTGTACGTAATGGTTTCACCGGCATTTGCAAATCCGCTTCCGTTTTCATCATTAAATACTGCTGTTTTAATTACTGCAATAGCAGGAACTTCAACAAAAACAGTTAGCGTAGCGGTACCACAATTAGTTGGATGCGCTTTTTCGCAAACCTGATAATTTAAGGTGTAATTTCCACCCGGAGTATTTGGTTTTACATTTACAGTTCCATCTGAATTAAATTCAAAATAAGGGTTTTTAGACAGATCTGTAAGTGTAACTTCTGAAGGATTAATTGGTAAACCTTTCAATAAATCATTGCCTAAAACATTGATAAATTCAAGAGAACCATTTATCCCGTCAACATTTACAATACCATCATTTACAACCACAATCTTCACAAATGGTAGTGGAGGATCAGGATCTACAATATTAATTACCGTAATCTTCGCAACCGCCTGACTGCAATTCGTTGGGTTTAAAGCTTCACAAATCTGATACGTTATTTCATATGTTCCAGATGCTGTTCCCGGTTTTACTTCAATTGTACCATCCGCTTTTAAAGTCAAATTCGGATTTGGAACAACGGTCGTTAAGATAACCGTTGAAGGATTCAACAGCGCACCGTTTAAAGTATCATTTTGAAAAATACTTGTTGTCGAGCTTAGTCCCTTACTGCTGTCAACAGTTCCGGCATTATCATTATTTGCTTTTATAACCGCCCCTGTTACCGGAACATAACTTTTTACAGTGGCACAGTTTGTTGGATTCAGATATTCGCAAATACTGTATTCAACTTCGTATTTCCCTATCGGAGTTCCTGCTTTTACAGTTACTGTTCCGTCTGCATTTAAAGTTAATCCTGTTGGAACATTTATGGCTTTTAAAATTACTCCTCCCGGACTATTTTTAATCACTGCCGGATTTCCATTCAAAGTATCATTATTTAACAATGAAGCAGTGGTTCCTCCAACACTTCCATTTATCGAAGGTGTAGTTTCCGTCAGCGCATTAATCGCTCCACTTCCAACTATAACGGTAGCCGTAGCAGAAGCACAATTTTTAGGTGTTGCTCCTTCTTCGCAGATTTCATAAGTAATTTGGTAAGTACCCGATACCGTGTTTGGATCTAAGGTTAATTTACCATCAGCGTCAATGCTCAATGGTCCTGTTTTGATTGGGGTTACATTGGTATTGGCAGCGGTTACTATTACTCCGTTTAAGGTATCATTTCCTGTTACGTTTCCAACGGTAGTGGCTACTGTTGTACTTGGTGTTTGTACCGGATAGGTAGTATCATCATTGGCTACAATTGGATTTTTAACTTCAACTGTTGCTGTAGCGGAAGCACAGTTTTTAGGTGTTGCTCCTTCTTCACAAATTTCATAGAAAATTTGGTAAGTACCCGATACCGTATTTGGATCTAAGGTTAATTTACCGTCAGCATCAATGCTCAATGGCCCTGTTTTGATTGGGGTTACATTGGTGTTGGCAGCTGTTACCAGTACTCCGTTTAAAGTATCATTTCCTGTTACGTTTCCAACGGTAGTGGCTACTGTTGTACTTGGTGTTTGTACCGGATACGTATTGTCATCGTTGGCTACAAGTGGGTTTTTAACTTCAACTGTTGCTGTAGCAGAAGCACAATTTTTTGGTGTTGCTCCTTCTTCGCAGATTTCATACGTAATTTGGTAAGTACCCGATACCGTGTTTGGATCTAAGGTTAATTTACCATCAGCGTCAATGCTCAATGGTCCTGTTTTGATTGGGGTTACATTGGTATTGGCTGCGGTTACTGCTACTCCATTTA